>NZ_PIOG01000009.1:0-61146 GCF_002810545.1 Klebsiella sp. A-Nf5
CAATGCCCGGTGGCGGCTGCGCCTTACCGGGCCTACATTCTCCCTGCGCGCTCGTGTAGGCCGGGCAAGCGCCGCGCCGCCCGGCATCAGGCATCCAGCGCCTCTCCCGCTTCAATGCCCGGTGGCGACTGCGCCTTACCGGGCCTACATTCTCCCTGCGCGCTCGTGTAGGCCGGGCAAGCACAGCGCCGCCCGGCAACAGGCATCCAGCGCCTCTCCCGCTTCAATGCCCGGTGGCGACTGCGCCTTACCGGGCCTACATTCTCCCTGCGCACTCGTGTAGGCCGGGCAAGCGTAGCGCCGCCCGGCAATGGGCATTCTGCGCCGTTCCCGCTTCAATGCCCGGTGGCGGCTGCGCCTTACCGGGCCTACATTCTCCCTGCGCGCTCGTGTAGGCCGGGCAAGCGCCGCGCCGCCCGGCATCAGGTATAGGGGCTCGAGGGATCCGTCCGCCCGACGTCTACACCGCGGGTCAGGCTTTGCTCTCCTGCAGTAGCTGCTGGATCACCTGCTCCTGGCGGGCATAATCCCCTTCGCCGAAGGCGGTATAACGCAGCTGTCCGCGAGCGTCGAAAATGTAATGCGCCGGCCAGTACTGATTGCCGAAGGCATTCCAGATGGCGTACTCATTATCTGCCACCACCGGGTAGGTTATCCGCCAGTCCTTCACCGACTGGCGCAGCAGAGGCAGCGAACGCTCCCAGGGATATTCCGGGGTATGGACGCCAATCACCACCAGCCCGGCCGCGCGGTATTTGTTCGCCCAGTCGCGTACGTAAGGCAGGGTATGCTGACAGTTGATGCATTCCCGGGTCCAGAAATCCACCAGCACCACTTTGCCCTTCAGACGCTCCGGGGTTAACGCCGGGCTATTGAGCCACGCGCTGCCTCCCGCCAGGGAGGGCATCGCGCTGCTGGGCTGCGGCGCGGCGATGGGCTGGAGGATGGTCTTTTGCTCCGGCTGCGGCAGACGGGCGGCCAGCCGCTGCTCCAGCGCCTGACTCCATCCTCCCGCACTTTGCAGATAGCGACCGCCGCCGCTGGCGATCAGCGCCACCGAGGCCAGCATCGCCACCCCCGCCAGCCGGCGCAGCCGTTCGCCGAACGCCAGCCCGCGACGCAGTCGGGCGATCAATGCTGCACCACACCACCCCAGCAGGAATAACATCAGCGCCCCGCCGCTGCCGTAGGCCAGCAGCAACCCGCCGGTGGTCGCCTGCCCCGGATGCACAAAGCCCAGGCTGAGTATCGCCCCCAATACCGGCCCGGCGCACGGGGCCCACAGCAGGCCCACCGCCAGCCCGGCCAGCAGCGATCCGATCCAGCCGCGCTGGCGTGAGCTGGCGTTGTTAAGCTGATTTCCCAGCGCCACCAGGGGTGAAGTCAGCCGCTGCGCGACGCGCTGCGAAAGCAAGCTCAGCCCGACAAGGGCGAAGAACGCCAGCGCCAGGCCGCGGCCAGCCAGAGTCAAATTCACCACCCAGCCGCTGGCGACCGTCACCAGCCACGAAACCGCGCCGAACATCAGCGCCATTCCAGCCAGCATAATCGCCAGCTGCCCCCGGCGGCCCCGGACGCTGGCGAACAGCAGCGGGATCACCGGCAGTGTACAGGGGCTCAGCAGGGTTAACATCCCGCCCAAAAATGCAATTAATATCGACATCGCCTTCTCCTCATTATGCCGTCGCTACCCAGAGTGGCAGCCACGACATTAGAGCAAGGGCATGTAAGGCGGATGTGTCGGGAAAGCGAGAGAATTGTCGGCTTAGTTATCCGTCTGCGCCGGAGATACAGCAGGATACAATCCCGCCGCGGCAAGGCGAACGCTGGCGTCCAGGCCGCCCTGCGGGCGGTTGGTCAGACGCAGCATGCCGTTCATCTGGCTGACCAGCTGCGCAGCAATCGCCAGCCCCAGACCCGTGCCGCCAGTATCGCGATTGCGCGAGTCCTCCAGGCGATAAAACGGCTGCAACACCGCCTGTAGCGAGGCCTCCGGGATCCCCGGCCCCTCATCCAGCACATGGAGAGTGATATCCCCGGCGGCGTCGCGGGTCAGGGTTACCGTGACCGTCGTACCGAATTTCAGCCCGTTATCGATAAGGTTAGTCATCACCCGGCGCAGAGCCTGCGGTGGGATCCACACCACCCCGGCGGTCTCCTCGGGGCAAAAGCGCACCGGCCGGCCGACATCGGCATAATCGCAGACGATGGTGTCGAGAAAGGCGTCAAGGTTCAGCCGCTGGCGCGCCTCCGCCAGCGGTTGCGAGGTGCGGGCGAAGGCGATGCCCTCCCGCACCAGACGGGTCATATTGTCGAGATCCTGCAGCAGTTTATCGCGCAGTTCCGGCTGGTCGGCCATCTCCACCCGTAGCTTCATTCGGGTGATCGGGGTTTGCAGATCGTGGGAGATGGCGGCGAGGATCCGCGCCCGCTCCTGCAGATGGTCGTGGATGCGCGCCTGCATCGCGTTAAACGCGCGAGCGGCACGGCGGACCTCTTCCGGCCCCTGCTCGGCCATGGTTCCCGCCGTGTCGCTGGCCGGTTCAAGGGCATCCACCGCGCGGGTAAAGCGGGTGATGGGCAGCAACACCTGGCGAACGGCATACCAGGCGCAGGCCAGCAGGAGAACAAACTGAGCAATCAGCACCACCGGCAGCCAGCGGGCGATGGCCGGTAGCTTCGGCCACAGATCGAGAGTCAACGGGGCGCCGTCGTGGAGGGTAATATGGGCCTGAATATGCTGCCGGGGGCCGGGGATCGTCACAATACTGACCGGATACTGCGCGCTCAGCGCCTCCTGCAGGGAGCGGGCCGCGTCCCGGGCACGCCAGCTGTCCGGGTAGTCGCCGCGCTCTCCGGCGCCCAGCAGATAGCGATAGTTGCCGCGCGCCAGCTTCGGCAGCCATTGCGGGCGCTCAGCGGCCGGCAAACGGTCGAGGATCGCCACGCTGGTGGCGACATCGGAGGCCAGGTTGTCCAGCATCACGCTGCGGGCGCTGCTCATGCGCTCATAAAACAGCAGCGACAGGGTTAAAGTATTCGCCAGCAGCAGCGCCAGAAACAGCAGCGCCATCAGCCTCGACTGCAGCGAGGCGGGCCAAAACCTCATTCATGCCTCTCGCGGATGGAGACCGGCACCGACAGCACATAGCCTTCGCTGCGCACCGTTTTAATGTAGGCCGGCTCGCGGGCATCCTCCCGTAGCCGCTGGCGCAGTCGGCTCACCAGCAGGTCAATTGACCGCTCAAACAGTTCCGCGTCGCGTCCCTGGGTCAGATTCAGCAGCTGGTCGCGGTTCAGCACCCGTTGGGGGTGGTCGAGAAACACCCGCAGCAGCCGATACTCCGCCCCGCTGAGGGCGACGATGGCGCCGCTGTCATCCAGCAGGTGGCGGGCGGCAGTGTCGAGCAGCCAGTCGCCAAAGGCGATCAGCCTGCCCGCCTCGGTGATCTGCAGATTGGGCGGCAGCGCCCGGGTACGGCGTAAAATAGCTTTGATGCGCGCCAGCAGTTCGCGGGCCACAAAAGGTTTAATCAGATAATCGTCAGCCCCCATTTCCAGGCCGAGGATCCGGTCGCTGTCATCAGTGCGGGCGGTGAGCATCAGCACCGGGATATCCTGCTGCGGGTTGGCGCGCAGCTGGCGACAGAGCGTTAAGCCGTCCTCGCCCGGCATCATGATATCCAGCACAATCAGGTCAATTTGATGATTTTTGAGCACCGACCACATGGCTTTGCCGTTCGCCGCGCCGCTGGCGCGATATCCCGATTTTTCCAGATAGTCGACAATCAGTTCCCGAATATCGCGGTCGTCATCGACGACCAGGATGTGGTCAATACGCTCCAAAGGGTGCTCCTGCGGCAAAATTAACTCTTCACAAGCATAAGCCGTGTTGCCGGAAGCGCAACGTCGCGCCGCCGGCAAGGTGCGGGTTACAAACGGTCGGCGTCCACCACCGCCTGGACAAAGTCTGCCGGATCCTCCTGCGGCGGATTATGGCCCACCGCCCCCTGCAGATCCCGGTGTTCATATTTCCCGGTAAATTTAGCCCGGTAGCTGGCGGGAGCCGGATGCGGCGCGCCGTTATTCGCCCCTTCAAGGGTGATGGTGGGCACGGTTATCGGCGGTAGCGCCGCCAGCCGTTGTTCATAGCCGGCATACTTCGCTTCCCCCTTCTCCAGCCCCAGGCGCCAGCGGTAGTTGCTGATGGTGATCGCCACGTGGTCCGGGTTATCAAGCGCCCGGGCGGTTCTGGCAAAAGTCGCGTCGCTGAATTTCCACTGCGGCGACGCCTGATGCCAGATAAATTTCGCAAAGTCGTGGGTGTTCTGCCGGTAACCGGCTTCGCCGCGCGGGGTGGCAAAATAGAACTGATACCACCACGACAGCTCCGCCTGCGGCGGCAGCGGTTTTTCGCCAATCTGCTGACTGCTGATCAGATACCCGCTCACCGAGACCAGGGATTTCACCCGCTGCGGCCACAGCGCGGCGACGATATCCGCCGTGCGCGCGCCCCAGTCAAAACCGGCCAGATCCGCCTGCCTGATGTTCAGGGCGTCCATCAGATGGACAATATCGGCCGCCATCGCCGACGGCTGACCGTTACGCGGCGTGCTGGCGGAGAGGAAACGGGTCGTGCCGTAGCCGCGCAGATACGGCACAATGACCCGGTAACCCTTCTGCGCTAAAGCCGGCGCCACCTGAGCATAGCTCTGAATATCGTAGGGCCAGCCGTGCAGCAGGATCACCGGCTGGCCGTCGCGCGGGCCGATATCCACGTAGCCTATATTCAGGTCGCCGGCGCGGATCTGGTGGATCTTGTCGAACGCCCCCGCGTCTTCCGCGGCGCAAACGGCAGCGGACCACAGGGTGGATAACCCCAGCGCCGCGGCGCTGGTATAGCGGATCAGGGATAATCTGTTCATCACTTTCTCACCTTTTATCATCATCAAGAGAGTACGTGACCAGTTAAGCGGAAATTTGTATCTGCCATGTGCCCGACCGGGGCCGTTTTTATCTCTTAATGTCAGCGCTGCGCCGCGGGATACAGTGTGATACAGAGTCGAGGTTGGCAATTGTTGCGGGCATGTGAATTTCTGCTTGCCCCGGGGCATAAATCCGTTACCGTGGCAGGCATTTTTCACCACTTAAGAACGCAGGAACCCGCTATGGCGATTTTTGATGGTCACAATGACCTGCTGCTGAATCTCTGGCTTCACCATCGCGAGGATCCGGTGAGCGCCTTCTTTGCCGGGATAGAAAACGGCCATCTCGACTATCCGCGTATCCGCCAGGGCGGGCTGGCCGGCGGCTTGTTCGCCCTCTTTGTACCGCCGCAGGAGTATATTGCCCGCGTGGCGCCGCAGTACGCCAGCCAGGCGTGGGATCCGCTGGCGATCCTCTGGCAGCAGCTGGCTATCCTCAAGGCGATTTGCGCCCATGCCGCTAGCCGCGCGCGCCTGTGCCTGAGCGCGGCGGATATCGAACGCTGTCGGCAGGATAACGCGCTGGCGATGGTGGCGCACATCGAAGGCGCCGGCGGGTTCGACGCGCAAGGCGAAGATCTGCAGGCCTTTTATCGCGCCGGGGTGCGCAGCATTGGTCCGTTCTGGAACATCGCCAATCGCTTCGGCTGCGGGGTCACCGGCGCCTTTCCCGGCAGTCCGGACAGCGGGCCGGGTCTTACCCGCGAGGGCATTGCGCTCATCGCTCAGGCCAACGCCCTGAAGATGCAGATCGATGTTTCGCACATGAATGAACAGGCCTTTTGGGATACTGCCCGCCACTCCACCGCCCCGCTGGCGGCCACCCACTCCAATGCCCACGCCCTGTGCCCGCAGCCGCGCAATCTGACCGACCGGCAACTGCGGGCGATCCGCGACAGCGGCGGCGTAGTGGGCGTCAATTTCGGCAATGCTTTCCTGCGCGCCGACGGACGGCGTGACAGCGACACGCCCTTAACCACCATTGTCCGGCATATCGACTATCTTATTAACATAATGGGTGAGGATCATGTGGCTCTCGGCTCGGATTTTGACGGCATCACCCTGCCGGACGAGCTGGGCGATGTGGCCGGCTTACCGCGGCTTATCAATGCCTTGCGGAACAATGGCTATGATCAATTGGTGCTGGATAAGCTGTTGTGGAACAACTGGCTGCGGGTATTAAAAAATGTTTGGCAACAATAGGTTATATTGTAAACATAAAGTTAATTCCTTACATATTCCGGGTTGATCTCTCTCCCGGTGAAGCGCAATATGCGGCGGCCGTCACAGATCCACCATTATCCGTGAGGCCTGTTGTCATTTTTAAGAGGAACAAAACATGTGGAAGAAACCTGCTTTTATCGATTTACGTCTCGGTCTGGAAGTGACGCTGTACATTTCTAACCGCTAGTCGCCCCGCCCGCCGTTCGCGCGGGCATCTTCATTCATTACCCGGTCCGTCTTCATGTTAATTAAAGTCCTCGGCTCCGCCGCCGGCGGCGGTTTCCCGCAATGGAACTGCAACTGCGCCAACTGTCAGGGCCTGCGCAACGGCACCATTCAGGCCAGCGCCCGCACCCAGTCGTCGATCATCGTCAGCGATAACGGCAAAGAGTGGGTGCTGTGCAATGCCTCGCCGGATATCAGCCAGCAGATTGCCCATACCCCCGAGTTAAATAAACCCGGCGTGCTGCGCGGGACGTCTATCGGCGGCATTATTCTCACCGACAGCCAGATCGACCACACCACCGGGTTGCTGAGCCTGCGCGAAGGCTGCCCGCACCAGGTATGGTGCACCCCGGAGGTTCATGAGGATCTCTCCACCGGCTTCCCGGTGTTTACCATGCTGCGACACTGGAACGGCGGCCTGGTGCATCATCCCATCGCCCCGCAGCAGCCTTTTACCGTTGACGCCTGTCCTGATTTGCAGTTTACCGCGGTGCCTATCGCCAGCAACGCGCCGCCCTATTCGCCGTATCGCGACCGGCCGCTGCCGGGCCATAACGTGGCGCTGTTTATCGAAAACCGCCGCAACGGGCAGACGCTGTTCTATGCCCCGGGGCTGGGTGAGCCGGATGAAGCCCTCCTGCCGTGGCTGCAAAAAGCGGACTGTCTGCTGATCGATGGCACCGTCTGGCAGGATGACGAGCTGCAGGCCGCCGGCGTCGGGCGCAATACCGGTCGCGATATGGGCCACCTGGCGCTCGGCGATGAGCACGGGATGATGGCCCTGCTGGCCTCCCTGCCGGCAAAACGCAAAATTCTCATTCATATTAATAACACCAACCCGATCCTTAACGAGCAGTCTCCCCAGCGCCAGGCGCTAACGCAACAGGGGATTGAAGTGAGCTGGGACGGGATGGCTATCACCCTTCAGGATACCGCATGCTGATCACCGACACGCTGTCGCCGCAGGCCTTTGAAGAGGCTCTGCGGGCCAAAGGCGCCTTCTACCATATTCACCACCCTTACCATATCGCCATGCATAACGGCGAAGCGACCCGCGAGCAAATTCAGGGCTGGGTGGCGAACCGGTTTTATTACCAGACCACCATTCCGCTGAAAGACGCGGCGATTATGGCCAACTGCCCGGATGCGCAGACCCGGCGCAAATGGGTGCAGCGGATCCTCGACCACGACGGTAGCCACGGCGAAGATGGCGGGATTGAAGCCTGGCTGCGGCTGGGGGAAGCGGTCGGTTTGAGCCGCGACGACCTGCTCAGCGAGCGTCACGTGCTGCCCGGCGTGCGCTTCGCGGTGGATGCCTATCTCAACTTCGCCCGTCGCGCCTGCTGGCAGGAGGCGGCCTGCAGCTCCCTGACCGAGCTGTTCGCCCCGCAGATCCATCAGTCGCGCCTCGACAGCTGGCCACAGCACTATCCGTGGATCAAAGAGGAAGGCTATTTTTACTTCCGCAGTCGTCTGAGCCAGGCCAACCGCGACGTTGAGCATGGTCTGGCGCTGGCGAAGACCTACTGCGACAGCGCTGAAAAACAGAACCGGATGCTGGAGATCCTGCAGTTTAAGCTCGACATCCTGTGGTCGATGCTCGATGCCATGACCATGGCCTACGCTCTGCAGCGCCCGCCCTATCATACGGTCACCGACAAGGCGGCCTGGCACACGACCCGACTGGTGTAATCATGCAAAAAACGTCCATCGTTGCCTTTCGTCGCGGCTACCGCCTGCAGTGGGAAGCCGCCCAGGAGAGCCATGTGATCCTCTATCCGGAGGGAATGGCTAAACTCAATGAGACCGCCGCGGCGATCCTCGAGCTGGTCGATGGCCGGCGCGACGTCGCGGCGATTATCGCCATGCTTAACGAACGTTTCCCGGAAGCCAGCGGCGTCGATGACGACGTCGTCGAGTTCCTGCAGATCGCCTGTCAACAGAAGTGGATCACCTGCCGTGAGCCAGAATAAACCCGCCGTCAATCCGCCGCTGTGGCTGCTGGCGGAGCTGACCTACCGCTGCCCGCTGCAGTGTCCCTACTGTTCCAATCCGCTGGACTTCGCCCGGCAGGAAAAGGAGCTGACCACCGAACAATGGATCGAGGTCTTTCGCCAGGCGCGAGCGATGGGTAGCGTACAGCTGGGCTTTTCCGGCGGCGAGCCGCTGACCCGTAAAGATTTGCCGGAGCTGATCCGCGCCGCGCGCGACCTCGGGTTCTATACCAACCTGATCACCTCGGGAATTGGGCTAACCGAGAGCAAACTCGACGCCTTCAGCGAGGCCGGGCTGGACCATATCCAGATTAGCTTCCAGGCCAGCGATGAGGTGCTCAACGCCGCTCTTGCCGGCAATAAAAAAGCCTTCCAGCAGAAGCTGGCGATGGCCAGAGCGGTAAAAGCGCGCGACTACCCGATGGTGCTGAACTTCGTCCTCCACCGGCACAATATCGACCAGCTCGATAAAATTATCGAGCTGTGCATTGAGCTGGAAGCCGATGACGTCGAGCTCGCCACCTGCCAGTTTTACGGCTGGGCGTTTCTCAATCGCGAGGGGTTACTGCCGACCCGGGAACAGATCGCCCGTGCCGAGCAGGTGGTCGCCGATTACCGGCAGAAAATGGCCGCCAGCGGCAACCTCACCAACCTGCTGTTCGTCACCCCGGACTATTACGAGGAACGCCCGAAAGGCTGTATGGGCGGCTGGGGATCGATTTTCGTTAGCGTCACCCCGGAAGGCACTGCGTTGCCGTGTCACAGCGCGCGCCAGCTGCCGGTGGCGTTCCCGTCGGTGCTGGAGCAGAGTCTGGAATCGATCTGGTATGACTCGTTCGGCTTCAACCGTTATCGCGGGTATGACTGGATGCCGGAGCCGTGCCGCTCCTGTGATGAAAAAGAGAAAGACTTCGGCGGCTGCCGCTGTCAGGCCTTTATGCTGACCGGCAGCGCCGATAACGCCGACCCGGTGTGCAGCAAATCCCCGCATCATCACAAAATCCTCGAGGCCCGGCGTGAAGCGGCCTGCAGCGACATCAAAGTCAGCCAGCTGCAGTTCCGCAACCGTACCCGCTCACAGCTGATCTACAAAACCCGGGAACTGTAATGACGCTGGCGACCCGCACCGTCACCCTGCCGGGCGGCCTGCAGGCCACCCTGGTTCATCAGCCGCAGGCCGATCGCGCGGCGGCCCTGGTGCGAGTTGCCGCCGGCAGTCACCACGAACCGTCGCGCTTCCCCGGTCTGGCGCACCTGCTGGAACACCTGCTGTTTTACGGCGGTGAGCGCTACCGCAATGATGAACGGCTGATGGGCTGGGTGCAGCGCCAGGCAGGGAATGTGAATGCCACCACCCTGGCCCGCCACAGCGCTTTCTTTTTCGAGGTCGCCGCCGAGGGCCTGGCTGACGGCGTCGCGCGCCTGCAGGAGATGCTGCAGGCGCCGCTGCTGCTCAGGGACGATATTCAACGCGAAGTCGCGGTTATCGATGCCGAAAACCGCTTGATCCAACAGCATGAGCCATCGCGACGGGAAGCCGCCGTGCGCCACGCCGCCATCGCGCCCGCGGCGTTTCGCCGCTTTCAGGTGGGCGACGCCGGGTCGCTGGGGGAGGATTTCCTCGCGCTACAGGCGGCCTTACGCGATTTTCACCGCAGCCACTACGTCGCCCGCCGGATGCAACTCTGGCTGCAGGGACCACAGCCGCTGGAGGTGCTCGGCGAACTGGCGGCGCGTTTCGCCGCCGGGCTTGCTGCGGGCGAGGCACCGCCGCCGGCGCCGCCGCTCAGCCTGGGCGAGCCCCCTGAACAGCAGCTGGCCGTCTCCAGCCAGCCCGCGCTGTGGCGCTGTCCGCTGATCGCCTTAAGTGACAATGTCACGTTACTGCGCGAGTTTTTGCTGGATGAAGCCCCAGGCAGTCTGATGGCCGGCCTGCGCCAGCGCGGGCTGGCCGAGGACGTGACGCTGAACTGGTTGTATCAGGATCAGCACTTCGGCTGGCTGGCGCTGATTTTCGCCAGCGACCGGCCGGAACAGGTCGACCGGCAGATAACCCACTGGTTGCAGGCGCTACAGCAGACGACGCCTGAGCAGCAGCAACACTACTATCAGCTGTCCCAGCGCCGTTTTCAGGCGCTGTCGCCCCTCGATCAGCTGCGCCAGCGGGCATTCGGCTTTGCCCCCGGGGCGCCGCCCACCGGGTTCGCCGATTTTTGCGCCGCCCTGCTGGCCGCCCCCGCGGTCAGCCTGGCCTGCCAGACGCTGCCCCCCGGAGCAACGGTAGCCACCCAGGGCTTTAGCCTGCCGCTCAGCCGCTGGTCGCCACGTCCGGTTTCTGACCCGGCGCTGGCGTTCGCTTTTTATCCGCAGGCCGCTGGCGACCTCGAGGCCGAAAGCCCGGCGGAAGCCGCGCCACTGCGTCACCTCCCGTCACCGGAAGAGCCGCCGACGCTCCTGCTGCGACCGCCCTTCTACTGCTCGCCCACGCCGGCTGAGGGGCTGGCGCGCGGGGAACAGCTGCGCCCACTGCTTGCCGCCCTGCGCCATGCCGGGGGACACGGCGAGTGGCATCTGTTCGACGGCAGCTGGCAGCTGATCCTGCAGTTGCCGACGTCCGGCCAACGGCCGGAGGCAATTCTGCAGGCCATTGTGGGGCAGCTCGTGCTCCCGGTCGCCCCGCTGACCCCACCGCCGGAGAGTATTGCGATCCGTCATCTCATGGCTCAGCTCCCCGAACGGCTGGGCACGTCAGCGCACCAGGAAGGTTGGCTGGCGGCCCTGACCGGCGGCAGCGCGGAAGATGCGCAGTGGGTAGCGCGTCAGCTGAGCCGGCTTACCGTCCCGGTTAATCAACCGATGCCCGCTCCGGCCCCCTGCCGCCGCGGTGTCGAGCGGCTGGCTTTCCCCGGGGGCGACACGGCGCTGCTGGTCTTTATTCCGCTGCCGGAAGGCGCTTCGCTGGCGGCCCTGCGGGTGCTGGCGCAGCTCTGCGAGCCGCAGTTTTTCCAGCGCCTGCGGGTGGAGCAGCAGATTGGCTATGTGGTGAGCTGCCGCTATCAGCGCGTTGCCGATCGTGATGGGCTGCTGATGGCGCTCCAGTCCCCGGAACGCCGTCCCGGAGAACTCCTCCGCTGCTGTAAAACCTTTCTGCGCCAGCTGGACCCCATGGATGAGGCGACCTTCAGGTTGTTACAGCAGCGGCTGGCCGCTCAGGCCCGCACCCGGGTAGAGCCGCAGGTGCGCGCCCTGGACGCACTGCGCCAGGAGTATAACTTGCCGGGGGTGACGCCGCAGGCGGCTGACGCGCTGCGCGTTGAAGAAGTGGTCGCCCTGTGGCGTGAGATGACCCGCCGGCGTCGCCGCTGGCGGGTGCTGTTCACGACAGGGAATTAATGGCCGGGGTATCCGGGGTCAGAAAGTCGCTGACGAAGCGCGTGAGGATCGCCGCGGCCTGCGGGCTCTCCTGCACCTCGTCGTGTAACTGTTGCGGGTCGATGCCCTCCGCCTGCAGCACCGCCTCACGGTAGCGGATCAGCGAGCGGGCAATCGGCGCGGTGAATTCCGGGTGAAATTGCGTGGAGACCGCCTGCGGCCCGTAGCGCACAATCTGGTGGGGATCGTGGGAGGACGCGGCCAGCACGGTAGCCCCCTCCGGCAAACGGGTCACGGTTTGCAAATGGCTCAAATGCGCGGGGAATGTCGCTGGCAGGCCGCTCAGCAGCGGGTCATCGACACCCCACGGCGAAAGCGCAATCGTTTTGCTGCCGCTTTCCCGCCCGGCAGGATGGTAAGCCACCTCACCGCCCAGCGCATGGGCCATCAGTTGATGACCATAGCAGACGCCGAACAGCGGCATGCCGATAGCCACCGCCTGACGGATCCAGTCGGCGGTCCGTTCGCTCCATGCCAGGCGGTCAGAAACCATTGCCCACGAACCGGTCAGCACCGCCACGGTCTGGCGATCCGGCGCCGGCAGCGGTTCATCTTCAAACACCCGCACCGCGGTCAGCTGCGCCTGCCACGGCGCCAGCAGCGTACGGAACCAGTGCGGCAGATCGCCATGCTCCTCGCGGATGGCTGCCGGCGGCGTGCCGGTCTGAACCAGCAATAATCGGTTACGTGTCACCCTTCCTCCTCGCTCCGGGTCATGTTCCTGCCATCACTATGCCGCCCGGAAAGCCGCGGGACAAATAACCAATATCTATGAACGATGCGTGTCAGGAATAAGTCCCGTCGCTTACTGGGCATCGGCGCTGTCACGCTGCGGCACGTCAGCCGCCGCGGATGACGCCTGCTGCGGAACAAAGATGTGGTCCAGAATGGCGCGCGCCGTCGGTCCGGCCACTACGCCATCCCCGCCGCCGTTCTCCAGAATCAGCGCCATCGCCACCTTCGGATGCTGATAAGGGGCAAACAGGGTATAGAAAATGTGGTCGCGCAGACGCACCGGGATCATTTTGGCGTTATAGGTCTGGTTTTGCTTCAGACTGAACACCTGCGAGGTACCGGATTTCGCCGCGATCTGGTACGGCGCGGTATGGAACAGCTTGTAGCCGGTGCCATTGGGCAGATTCGCCATTCCATACATGCCGTTGCGCACAATGCCCCAGTACGGCGATGTCGGATCACCCACCTGCGGCAGGTTCGCCGGCTGCTGATAACGTTCCACATGATTGCCCTGCTTCATCGAGTAGAGCAGATGCGGATCCTGCACCTTGCCATTGTTCAGCAGGGTGGTAAGCGCCTTGACCATCTGGATCGGTGTCGCGATCCAGTACCCCTGGCCGATGCCGACCGAGATGGTATCCCCCTGGTACCAGGGCTTTTTATGCACCCGCTGTTTCCACGCCCGGCTGGGCAGTACCCCGGCATACTCCTCATTAAGGTCGATGCCGGTGGACTGGCCGTAGCCGAACTTGCTCAGCCACTCATGGATCCGGTCAATACCCATCTCGAAGGCGACCTGGTAGAAAAAGGTATCAGCCGACTCTTCGATGGCTTTGGTCACGTTGAGCATCCCGTGGCCGGTCTTCAGCCAGTCGCGGTAGCGGCGTTCCGTGCCCGGCAGCGTCCACGTCGGTGCGCCGAAGAAGGTGGTGTTCGGGGTGATCACCCCTGCGGACAGCGCCGACAGCGCCATATAGGGCTTCACCGTCGAGGCCGGCGGGTAAAGACCCTGAGTGACACGGTTGATCAGCGGCCGGTCCGGATTATCGAGCAGCGATTTATAGGCCTGATAGCCGATGCCTTTGACGAACGGATTAGGATCGTAGCTGGGGCTGGAAACCATCGCCAGCACGCCGCCATCCCGGGGATCGACCACCACCACCGCCGCGCGCTGCCCCTTCAGCACCGACTCAATATACTGCTGCAGGTGCAGGTCGAGGGTCAGGTAGAGGTTTTTCCCGGCCACCGGCGGTACCTCTTTCAGCAGACGCACCACCCGGCCGTGGTTATCCACCTCCACTTCCTGATAGCCAGTGGTGCCGTGGAGCGCTTTTTCGTAATAGCCCTCGATCCCCTGCTTGCCGATATTGTGGTCGGCAGCATAGTTCTCCTCTTCACCGTCTTTCGCCAGCCGCTGCAGGTCGTTGTCGTTAATTTTCGACACATAGCCCACCACGTGCGCCAGCTCGGCGCCGTACGGGTATTCGCGCTGCTGATAGCTCTCCACCGTCACGCCGGGGAAACGGAATTCGTTAACCGCGAAGCGCGCCACCTCCACGTCGCTGAGGTCGGACTTCAGCGTCACCGCTTTATAGCGGCTGTTGTGGTGCATATCGTCGCGGAAGCTGGCGATGTCATCCGGCGTCAGGTCGACGATCGGGGTCAGGGTTTGCAGCAGCGCGGCCATATCGGGAATTTTGCTCGGGATCACCTGCAGGCGATACAGGGTAATGTTCTGCACCAGCGGAATGCCGTTGCGATCGAATATCAGCCCGCGGCTGGGGGCGATGGGCAGCATCTTAATGTCGTTCTGGTTCGATCGGGTCTGGTAGAAATCATGCTGCTCCACCTGCAGATGGTAGAGGTTGACGATCAGCACGCCAAAGCAGACCACCACCAGCAGAAAAGCAATTGCGGCCCGGCGGATAAACAGCATCTCTTCCGCGGAGTGGTCGCGAATTTCATCTCTCAAAAGGGGCATTAGCGGTACATCACCTGAATCACAAGAAAAACCAACAGCGTAACGGCCGGGAAGCATAGCCTTATCGCGGCGCCAGCCCTACTGAAAGGTTGCTAATGATCTGGCAGAAATGTTTCAGCATGTTAGAGCGTGGGAAGCCTTTCTGTGTGGAAGAAAGGCTTCAGGGTGCGAGGGTAGCCAGCAACCGGTATTGCTGGCATCTGTTTACACGGTCAACCCGCTTATTTTCTGGCCTCAAAAGCGATCTTTACCGCCATCCCGGCCAGTACCGTCGCCATCAGCCAGCGTTGAAATTGTTGCCAGCCCGGCCGCCGCCCAAGAAATAGCGCCACCTGCCCGGCCAGCAAGATAATCATGCCGTTCACCGCTACGCTGATGATCGCCTGGGTACAGCCTAATATTAACGACTGACTGAGCACGCTGCCGAGTCCGGGGGTGATAAACTGCGGCAGCAGGGACAAATACATGATGGCAACTTTGGGGTTCGCCAGGCTGGTGATAAATCCCATCAGAAACAGCTTACGCCCACTGTCCGCGGGTAAATCGCGCACCGCGAATATCGGCCGCCCTCCCGGTTTAATCGCCTGCCACGCCAGATAGAGCAAATAAGCGACCCCGCATAAACGCAAGGCATCGTAGGCGTAAGGGACAGCGAAAACCAACGCGGTGATGCCGAACGCGGCACACAACATATAGAAAAAAAAACCCACAGCCACACCGGCAAGGGAGATAAAGCCAGCGCGTTTTCCCTGGCAAATCGAACGCGAAGTGAGATACATCATATTGGGGCCTGGGGTTAACACCAACCCCAGCGCCACCGCGGCAAAGGCCATTAATGAAGCGAATTCAGGCATAACTTATCTCCAGATATCGGTAATGCCCAGGCGCGCGGCGACGGCGACCATGCTCCCCAACAGTATTCTGTCTTTAGCGCCAGTCACATGGTGCCTAAGTATTAGCTTATTCTGTGTCAGGCAACAACCCCTGCACCGGACATTCGCAACGGTTGCTCAACAGACAACCCTCATCTTTTTCTCGCAGTAAAATTGTCATATCTCAAACAATTAGCATTCCGATTGCCAGAATGCTGCAGATCGTTTCCTTTGCCGTCTCGTTACGTCTATGGTTAATGGTGAGGTTTATTTTACACCCTGGATCCGCCAGGTCCCATGAGAGGGTATTTCGCCCTTCGTTGAACGGAATTAGCTATTAAATCCGTAGACTCATTCAAATATCGCTTATTGGTAGCAGTGTATATCGTAATGGCATTCACAAAAGCAAACGGAGCCTGATATGAGCACGTCTAACGACCCATCCAACAACGCATCCGCCGGGAAGTGCCCTTTCCACGCCGAGACGCCAAAACAGAGCGCCGGCAGCGGCACCGGCAACCGCGACTGGTGGCCTAACCAGCTGCGTGTCGATCTGCTGAACCAGCACTCCAGTCGTTCCAACCCGTTGGGTGAGGATTTTAACTACAGGGAAGAGTTTAAAAAGCTCGACTACTCCGCGCTGAAAGCTGACCTCAGAGCGTTGCTGACCGACTCGCAAGAGTGGTGGCCGGCAGACTGGGGTAGCTATATTGGCTTGTTTATTCGCATGGCCTGGCACGGCGCCGGCACCTACCGCACCGTTGACGGTCGCGGCGGCGCGGGCCGTGGGCAGCAGCGCTTTGCACCGCTGAACTCCTGGCCTGACAACGTCAGCCTCGATAAAGCCCGTCGCCTGCTGTGGCCGGTAAAACAGAAATATGGCCAGAAAATCTCCTGGGCCGATCTTTACATGCTGGCGGGTAACGTCGCTCTGGAAAACGCCGGCTTCCGCACCTTTGGCTTTGGCGCCGGTCGTGAAGATGTCTGGGAACCGGATCTGGACGTCGACTGGGGCGATGAGAAAGAGTGGCTGGCCCACCGTCACCCGGAAAGCCTGGCGAAACAGGCCATCGGCGCCACCGAAATGGGGCTGATCTACGTTAACCCGGAGGGACCGAACGCCAGCGGCGAGCCGCTGTCCGCCGCGGCTGCCATTCGCGCCACCTTCGGCAATATGGCGATGGACGATGAAGAGATTGTCGCCCTGATCGCCGGCGGCCATACGCTGGGCAAAACCCACGGCGCAGCTGAAACCAGCCACGTCGGCGCCGAGCCAGAAGCCGCCCCGCTGGAAGCGCAGGGTCTGGGCTGGCACTCCAGCTACGGCAGCGGCGCAGGTGCGGATGCCATCACCTCCGGTCTGGAAGTGGTCTGGACGCAGACGCCCACCCAGTGGAGCAACTACTTCTTCGAGAACTTGTTTAAATACGAATGGGTGCAAACCCGCAGCCCGGCTGGCGCTATCCAGTTCGAAGCCAAAGACGCGCCGGAAATTATCCCAGATCCGTTTAATCCGGGGAAAAAGCGCAAACCGACCATGCTGGTCACCGACCTGACCCTGCGCTTCGACCCGGAGTTTGAGAAGATCTCCCGCCGCTTCCTCAACGATCCGCAGGCCTTTAACGAGGCGTTTGCCCGGGCGTGGTTCAAGCTGACCCACCGTGATATGGGGCCAAAATCCCGTTACCTCGGTCCGGAAGTGCCGAAAGAAGATCTGATTTGGCAGGATCCACTGCCGGCAGCGACCCACCAGCCGAGCGCTGAGGATATCGCCAGCCTGAAAACCGCCATCGCCGGCGCCGGCCTGTCGGTCAGTGAGCTGGTCTCGGTCGCCTGGGCGTCCGCCTCCACCTTCCGCGGTGGCGATAAGCGCGGCGGCGCCAACGGTGCACGACTGGCCCTCGCCCCGCAGAAAGACTGGCCGGTCAATGCTATCGCCAGCCGGGTGCTGCCGACTCTGCAGGCGATTCAGCGCGCCTCCGGCAAAGCGTCGTTAGCCGATATCATCGTGCTGGCTGGCGTGGTCGGCGTTGAGCAAGCTGCTGCCGCGGCAGGCGTTAGCGTTAACGTGCCGTTTACCCCAGGCCGTGTCGACGCCCTGCCTGAGCAAACCGACATCGAGTCGTTTGACCTGCTGCAGCCGCTGGCGGATGGCTTCCGCAACTATCGCCGTATCGAAGGCGGTGTATCGACAGAAACCCTGCTGATCGATAAAGCCCAGCAGTTGACGCTAACCGCCCCGGAAATGACCGTGCTGGTCGGTGGCTTGCGTGTACTGGGCGCGAACTACGACGGCAGCAAACACGGGGTATTTACCGACCGCGTCGGCGTGCTCAGCAATGACTTCTTCGTCAACCTGCTGGATATGGCCACCGTCTGGAAAGCGGCCGATGACCACGCGGAGCTGTTTACCGGTAGCGACCGTAAAACCGGTGAAGCGAAGTACAGCGCCACCCGCGTGGATCTGGTGTTTGGCTCCAACTCTGTACTGCGCGCGCTGGCGGAAGTGTATGCCTGCGCCGACGGGCAGCAGAAGGTCGTCCATGACTTCGTCGCCGCCTGGACCAAGGTGATGAACCTCGACCGTTTCGATCTGTAATCCCCCCGCCCCGGTATCCCGCCGGGGCGTTTTTCTCACACCGCCCGCGGCAACTGTTGCAGGCGACTCCGCGTGCGCTGAATATCCTCCAGCTCCACCCCGGCCACCAGCGTCTCCAGATCACAGCAGGTCACCAACAGCAAGCGGATCTGCTTTTCATACAGCACATCAATCACGTTAATAAAGCGCTGCTGGGCCGCCGGCCCCACCGTAGCCAGCGGCGGCACCTCGTCCAGTAACCAGACGGTATAGCTTTCGCTGAGTGACAGGTAGTCCATCACCGCCGTGGCGGCCTGACAGAGCTGGGCAAAGGTGAAGTGGAGCAGAGTGGGTGACGCCGCGGCCGCCAGCAGGGTGCGATAACCTACCGCCAGCGAAACCGGTTCGGCAGGCAGCGACGGCAGATCGTACAGCTGACGCTGTTGTGCATTCGGATTAACCCACATCCGCCCGCTGCAGAAGGCATTATCGACGCTCAGATGACGCTGGCGATAATCCTCCTCACCGTTCAGCGCGACGACCGCCAGGTGGGCGCGGATCAGCGCGATCGACGGTAAAAAGCGATCGTGATATAGCGGATTGGGCAGCAGCATCTCCGGTGGATAGTTTGACGTCGCCAACAGCACAATGCCGCGCTGAAAGAGATGCTCCAGTAAGACCTTGATCAGCATCGCGTCGGCGGGGTCGTGAAGATGAAATTCGTCGAAGCACAGCAGGCGACAGCCAGAGGTCATCTGCCTCATCACCGCCTGCAGGTCGGGCGCCCCGGGGGCATTCAGCCGCTGATGTAGCTCGCGGAAGAAGTGATGAAAATGGACCCGACGCCGGGCGGCGAGCGGCAGGCTGGCAAAAAAGTGGTCGAGGATAAAACTTTTCCCCCGCCCGGTCCGTCCCCAGACATACAACCCCTGCGGCGTACCCGCCGCGGACAACAGCTGCTGGCCCAGTGCATCCAGGCGAGCGATCAGCGACAGCTGATCGTCATCAAGCGTCAGACGCGCCCGCGCCGCCTGCTCGGCCATCACACGGGTAAAGCGAAACTCAGTCGTCGTCTCTGTCTGCTCAGCATTCGACGCCATACGTCCATTGTTTAACATTCTTTTAACCTCCTGCGAGGAGGCCATTCTAGCCGCTTTCCCGCGGGTTGGCGAATCGCACAACGGGAAATACCGTCCGCGGTGATTTACTTCAATTCTTCGCCTGGCATGCGGCGAAAACCAGCATGAATCGCATTATTCACGTTGTACCGCGCGATCTTGCGCTAAAGATTGCGGCTAACGCGTAGGATTAAAAATTTAAAACTATTAACAATCAATTAACATTAGCAGGCAAACCATTCATCCTGAGGAATACAACACCATGTCTACCACCCAGGTTCTCGGCGGCGCGCCTTATGCCTCGCCAGGACAACCGCACGCCAGCTTAACCGGGCGCATTGATGCGCTGCCCGCCTCCGTCGGGTTATGGTCGTTTATCACCCTGCTCTCCCTCGGTGGCTTCTTCGAGCTCTACGACCTTTTCCAGACCGGGTATATCAGCGCAGGGCTGCTGGCCGACGGGATTTTCCACACCGGGCAGGCGGGGATATTCGGGATTGCCGATCAGGCGGCCTTTGCTTCCGCCACCTTTATGGGGCTGTTTATTGGCGCCAGTCTGTTAGCGCCGCTGGCGGACAGGCTGGGGCGCCGTCTGACGTTTATGGTGGCGCTCGCCTGGTACGGCCTCTTTTCGCTGCTGATGGCGACGCAGAGCAGCGCGGAAGGGGTGATCTTTTTCCGCTTTCTGGTGGGGATCGGCCTTGGCATTGAGCTGGTGACCATTGACACCTACCTCAGCGAATGGATGCCAACCCATCTGCGCAATAAAGCTTTTGCTTTCGCTTTCTTCATCCAGTTCCTGTCGGTTCCGGCGGTGGCGCTGATGTCCTGGATGCTGGTGCCGACCACCCTCTTCGGCCTCAGCGGCTGGCGCTGGGTGATCATCTTTGGCGCGCTGTTCTCGCTGGCGATCTGGTTTATCCGCAAAAAGCTGCCGGAGTCAGCGCGCTGGCTGGAAAGCAAAGGGCGGCATGATGACGCGCATGCGGTGATGAGTGAGATGGAAGCCCGCTGTGGTCTGACGCCGTCGCCGAAGCATGCGCATGCGGCACAGAGCGTCGTCAAACGCGGCACCTTCCGCGAGATCTGGGCGCCGCAGTATCGGCAGCGCACCCTGATGCTGATGGTGATGAACTTCTTCCAGGCGATCGGCTTCTTCGGCTTCGGCAACTGGCTGCCGGCGCTGCTCTCCGGTCAGGGAGCCAGCATCACCCACAGTCTGCTGTACGCCTTCTTTATCACCCTCGCCTATCCGCTGGGCTGCCTGTTCTGCACCCGCTTCGTGCATCGTTTTGAGAACAAGTGGCAGATTGTCCTCTCCGCGCTGATGACCGTCATCTTCGGGACCCTGTTCGCCCTGCAAAACAGCCCGATCCTGCTGGTGATCTGCGGGTTTATGATCACCTGGTCCAACGCCTGGCTGACCATCAGCTACCACGCCTACCAGGCCGAGGTCTTCCCGACCCATATTCGCGCCCGCGCCGTCGGCTTCTGCTACTCGTTCAGCCGACTCTCCACCGCAGTCACCAGCATCCTGATCGGCATTATTCTGCAATACGCCGGCACGCCGGGGGTGATTAGCTTTATCGTCGTCAGTATGCTGATGGTGATGCTGTCGGTAGGGATCTTCGGCCCCAAAACGCGGGGTATTCGTCTGGAGAATATTTGACGGCTGTCGCAGGGGCTGGCCTCAGCCAAAAATCCCCTGCGCCTCGGCGAAGCATTTTTCCGCCAGGGTTGATACCGGCTCCTGCTGGCGCATAATCAGCGCCAGCTGTGAATCGACCTGGGTTTCGGCGATCGGCAGAATGTCAAGATTATCGCTGAGCGCTTCGAGGCCGTTGTTAAGCGGCATGATGGCGCAGCAGATCCCCGCCTGCACCGCCTGGATTATCTGAAACGTCGAATCGCTTTCAAAGACATATTTCGGCGTTAACCCTTTGGCCTTAAAGCTGATTTCTATGGATTCACGGTAGTGCATCCCCTTGGTCAGAAAGCCGAGGGGCAACGTCGACAGCGCCTCCCACCCCGGCGTCCCACCGCTGAAGTCGAAATGGCGTTTATCATGCAGGAGCCCCATCCGGGTTTGCGGCAACCGGGCGACCTTAAACAGGCGCTGGTCCAGATGCTGCAGATAGCAAATGCCCAGATCCAACTGGTTACGGCTGACGCCATCGATAATCTGCTCCGAGGTCATCGACAACAGGCTGAACTGCAGCGCCGGGTATTTCTCCGCCAGGGGTTTAATCAACTGCATCGGATTGAGGCTCGCCAGCGGCACCATACCGACCCGCAGCTGACCGACCATCTGCCCGCGGCAGATCGCCGCCTCAGCCGCCAGACCATCATGGGCGGCCAGCACCGCCCGCGCCCAGGCCAGGATCCGCTCACCTTCAGGGGTAAAACCCTCAAAGCGCTGGCCGCGCTGAATGAGCGTCAGGTTCAGCTCCTCCTCCAGATTACGAATGCGCATGGAGAGGGTCGGCTGAGTAATATGGCAGGCCGCCGCCGCCTGGCCAAAATGGCGCGTCTGATCGAGCGCGATCAAATACTTGAGTTGCTTAATATCCATTCTCTTTCCCGTTTGAACCCCGCCGTTCACCCCCGGGGCCGCGCACAGGTTACCAGAATGTTAGTTTCACTAGCGATAAATTCAAGCGAGGATATACAAGGCGCGGGGGCGCAGGACGGCGAGATGCCGCCCTGCACACTACCTTTTAGCGCACGCCGGCCAGCGGGCGGATCTCTTTCGAGCGCAGCGTCAGGCGAACGGGAACCGACTTATACGAAGGGGTGCCGCTCTCTTCATCCAGATAGTTCAGCGGCACCAGCACGTTGGCTTCCGGATAATAGGCCCCGACGGTGCCGGGCGCGATGCCGTAGGCTACTACCGTGATATCTTCCAGCGTCAGCTCGCTGTCTGGCAGCGCGGTATGAATATCTACCCGATCGCCATGTTCCAGCCCCTGGGCAGCCATGTCCTGTTCATTCATAAACAGCACATCGCGGCGGCCAAAAACGCCGCGGTAGCGGTCATCCATCGCGTAGATGGTGGTGTTGTACTGATCGTGACTGCGCAGCGTCACCAGGCGCATCACGTCCTCGCCCTCCACCACCACGTTCTCATGCACCCCTTTGAAGACCGAGAACATGGCTTTACCGGTGGCCGTTGGCCAGATGCGCTCGGTCGGCGGTAGCGGCATGCGAAA
Source organism: Klebsiella sp. A-Nf5 (assembly GCF_002810545.1). NCBI lineage: Bacteria > Pseudomonadati > Pseudomonadota > Gammaproteobacteria > Enterobacterales > Enterobacteriaceae > Klebsiella > Klebsiella sp. A-Nf5. Next base: position 22,354 of record NZ_PIOG01000009.1, read on the forward strand.
GCCCCCGGGATGACGAATACGCTGGTTATACTCCTCGAACCCCGGAATGGTCTGTTCGATCAGATCGCGAATGCGGTCGTAATCTTCCACCAGATACAGCCAGTCCACTTTGCTGGCCGGCAGAGTGGCCTTCGCCAGACCGGCGACAATCGCCGGCTCCGAGCGCAGCGTCGGCGAGGCGGGCTTAAGCTTGCCTGACGACGCATGCACCATCGACATCGAATCCTCAACAGTGATCGACTGCCGGCCGCTGGCCTGCAGGTCAAGCTCGGTGCGGCCCAGACACGGCAGAATAAAGGTCTCTTTCGCCGTCAGCAGGTGCGAGCGGTTGAGCTTGGTGCCGACGTGAACGCTAAGCTCAAGGCCGCGCATCGCCGGGAAGGCGCGTTCGTGGTCAGGCATCGCCACGGCAAAGTTGCCCCCGAGGCAGATCAGCGCTTTGGCGTCACCGGCGATCATGGCCTCCAGGGCCTTTACCGCATCGTGGCCATGATGCCGCGGCGGCGTAATCCCCATTACCCGTTGCAGGCTGTCGAGGAAGGCCGCGGAGGGTTTTTCACTGATCCCAACGGTGCGGTTTCCCTGCACGTTTGAGTGGCCGCGCAGCGGACAGATGCCCGCTCCCGGCTTGCCGATGTTGCCGCGCATCAGCAGCAGGTCGGCAATCAGACGGACGTTGGAGGTGCCTTTGTTATGCTGGGTGATACCCATGCCGTAGGTGACGATGGTGGCCCTGGATTTGGCGTAAGCCACGGCGACCTGGGTCAGGGATCCACGCGTCAGGCCGGACTCCTGTTCGATATCCTGCCAGCGGGTGGCGTGCAGATCCTCGGCGAAGGCGGAGAATCCCTGGGTATGCTGGGCAATAAACGCGTGGTCGAGCACATTGCCCTGCTCCTCCTCCAGCTGCAGCAGCGCTTTGGCGATCCCTTTCAGCGCCGCCGCGTCGCCGCCGGCCCGCACCTGGTAGTAGGTCGAGGCGATCGGCGTCGAGCGCCGGGTCGCCATCTCCATCACGTTCTGCGGGTCGGCAAAACGCTCCAGCGCCCGCTCACGCAGCGGGTTAAAAACGATAATCGGCACGCCGCGGCGGGATAGCTCATGCAGGGTGCCCATCATCCGCGGGTGGTTGGTGCCCGGATTATGGCCGATGGAAATCACCAGTTCGGTCTGGTCAAAATCGTCGAGGGAGACGGTGCCTTTGCCAATACCGATCGACTGCGGCAGGCCCACGCTGGTGGATTCGTGGCACATGTTGGAACAGTCGGGGAAGTTGTTGGTGCCATACTCGCGGGCATACAGCTGGAACAGCCACGCCGCCTCATTGGACGCCCGGCCAGAGGTATAGAACTCGACCTCATCAGGCTGCAGGCCGCGAAGGATCTCGCCGATGCGGGCGAAGGCCTGCTCCCACGCCACCGGACGCAGGGTATCGCTGGCGCGGTCGTAGACTAAAGGATGGGTTAAGCGGCCGTAGCCCTCCAGTTCGAAATCGCTCTTCGCCAGCAGGGAGGTCACGGTGTTGGCCGCGAGGAACGCGGGCGTCACCCGTTTGGTGGTCGCTTCCCAGGTCACGGCTTTGGCGCCATTTTCGCAAAACTGAAAAGTGGATTTATGCTCTTTATCCGGCCAGGCGCAGCCCGGGCAGTCAAACCCATCCGGCTGGTTAGTTCGCAGCAGCGTGGCGGGCGCCTCGAAGGCATCCATCTGGGTGCGCACAGCGATGGCCGTGGCCTTCAGCGCGCCCCACCCGCCTGCCGGGCCATCATAGGGGTGAACACCGGGCACCGCGCGTCTTTTGTTGGTCATCTTTTAACTCCTGCTGCTCTGTTCTGGCCGCCGCAGCCCGAAAAAAGGCGTACGACGGCCCCGGGCGACGTGGCGTGATATGCGCGGCGTCACCTGATTAGGATGCGGTTTCTCAAGGATAGTACGATGGGAAAGCGTAGGTACTGCGTTTGTTAACTGAATAATAACATACACCACAAATCTGTATAATTGATGTTATCTATCAGGTGTTAAATTTAACTTATTTGCAAATTTTCGCGCTTTTCGTCGCTGTGCGGTGACGGATAAAAGGCCCACGGGAAAGCGATGACCGGGCAGCGGAAACCGCCCGGTGGGTCTGGTTCAGGTCAGATTGAAGTAACGGTCCGGACGCAGCGTCTCCGGCAACGGATGTTGACCGGTCATGTCGAGCAGATTGCGCTCGATGGTGTTGCACATCGCGTTCAGCGGCAGGTCATTGGCAGCGGTACCGAAAGGATCTTCCAGTTCCTCCGCCAGCGAATCCCATGACAAAAAGGTGTAGGAGATAAACACCGAGACAAACGGCGTCATGTAGTGCAGATCGCCGACCAGGGCGAACGGCAGCAGCGTGCAGAACAGGTACACGGTGCGCTGCAGGATCAGGGTATAGGCGAATGGCACCGGGGTGGTGGCCAGCCTTTCACAACCGCCCAGCACGTGCGCCAGCTCATCGAGTTTGTTGTCCATCAGCCCGTAGGTGATGTCGCTGAGCTTGCCCGCCTCCCGCAGCTGGCCAATTTCGTTGCCGACCAGCAGCAGGATCCGGTTGGTGGGCATTGAGCTGGCGAGGATCTCCGCCACCTTGTCCTCCGGCAGCAACCGCCGCAGGTCAGCCGTCGGATCGGTTTTGCGCAGCTGGTGCTTCAGGCTCCAGCTAAAGGCCACCAGATAGCTGACGATGCGGCGATGGGCATCGTGTTCGGCCGGCAGGATATTACGCAACTGGCGTACCAGCGTGCGTTCGGCGATAAGCACCGTCCCCCACAGATTGCGCGCTTCGACGAACCGGCTGTAGCTGGCGCTGTTGCGAAAGCCGAGGAAAATCGCAATCGCAATCCCCAGCAGGCTGAACGGCGCCACCGTTAAGTGGATCCCTAGCTGCTCGTACCATTGATAGCTGATAATGGCGATGATGGACATCAGCACATTAAGCAGCAGACGAAAGATGATTTTCGACAGCACGGAGCCGTGCCAGTCAAATAAGCGAAGAAACCAGTGTTGTTCTGGCCGAATGATCATTGTCTGACTTCCTGAATTACCGCTCTGGTCATTATCTCTGAATAAAGAATAGAGATTATCTATGAACCGATTGGTTTATTTTATCGTTAACTGCGATGGGCAGATCTTCGCCATTATTTAGCGATGGTAATGGCGTTTTTAGTATGGGCCTTTTTTATATTTCAGGCAATCGATGCGCGGGCGCGTTACGCCAGCAATTAAGGCTCAGGGAAAAAATAGCCGCTGAGCCAATAAAATTGTCGCTTCAGGACACCGGGGGCGCCAGGCCGCTTTCGTCAGCCCCGCATAGCGCGCTGGGATCGAGATGCACCATCACATTGAGCACCGGATGCTGCGCCAGGACCCGCTCCCGCGCCTGACGGGCGATCTGGTGTCCCTCGGCTACCGACATCTCTCCCGCCACCTCGAGATGGACATCCACCAGCACCAGATCCCCCGCCTTACGGGTTTTCAAATCGTGCAGACCCGCCACGCCCGGCGTAGCCTGCAGCGTGCCGGCGATCGCCCGCTGCGTCTCTTCATCGACGGCGCGGTCCATTAAATCGTGCAGCGCCGTGGCGGCGAAACGATAGCCCATGCGGGTGATCAGCAGTCCCACCGCCAGCGCGGCAAGCGGATCGAACCAGGCGAACCCAGCCAGATTACCGATAATCCCCAGCGCCACCACCAGAGATGACGCGGCGTCGGAGCGGGCATGCCAGGCGTTGGCGATGAGCAGCGACGAATTCAGCCGCGTGGCAGCCGCCAGCATATAGCGAAACAGACCCTCCTTGGCGGCCAGCGCCACCAGCGCCATCCACAGCGCCACGCTGTGCACCGCCGGAATCGTCTGCGGCTGCACCAGGTGACCTGTCGCGGACCACAGCATGCCGACCCCGACCAGCACCAGGATCGCGCCGAGGATCAGCGAGGCGCCATTCTCGTAGCGCCAGTGTCCATAGTGGTGATCGTGGTCCGAGGGTCGACGGCTCTTTTTATTCGCCACCAGCACCACCCCATCGGCGACCAGATCGGAAAAAGAGTGCATCCCATCAGCAATCAACCCCTGTGAGCCAGAGAATATTCCCACCACAACCTGAAACACGGAAAGGAAAATATTGACCACCACGCTAATAAGGGTACTCTTTCGCGCCTGCATCGAACGCTCATGATATTTATTATCATTTTCAAAATTATGTTGTGTCATTATTTCTCTCCCTTTGTGAGCGGGAAGAATAAACTGACAAGCTGAGTTTATGCTTAACAATATAAAAGCCATTGCCTTTCAGTTTAACGATATCGGCGCTGTCGATTATTAATATATTCTGAAAGGGTGGCAGGACAGGTACAACCGCGCGCGGATGGGCTATCTTATGACTGGCCCGGCAGGTCGGGCCACTTTCTCTTCACCACCACAGGAGTCAGCGATGTCAGAGATCACCTCATCCCGGCTGCGTTTTGCCATTAACCTGGGCAACGCGGTCCTGGCCCATCTCGGGGAGACGGGGGAGCCCGCAGGCCTCACCGTCGAGCTTAGCCATCGGCTGGCGACGCGCTGGGGCGTCGCCGCCGAGTTCGTCCCCTATCCTGCCGCCGGAAAAGTGGTGGCTGACGCTGGCGGTGATCACTGGGACATCGCGTTTCTGGCCATCGACCCGGCCCGGGAAGCGACCCTGCGTTTTACGCCTCCCTACATCACCATCCAGGGGACCGCGCTGGTGAGAGCCGGTTCGCCCTGCCAGAGCGTGGCCGACATGGATCGCCCGGCAACCACCATTAACGTCGGGCAAAACGCCGCTTACGATCTGTGGTTAACCCGTCATCTGCAGCACGCCAGCCTGAATCGCCTTCCCTCCTCGCAGGAAGCCATTGACGCCTTCCTCGCCGGTGAAGGGGATATGGTCGCCGGTATCCGACAGCCGCTGGAGGCGGCAGCCCGTCAGCACGCTGGGGTGCGGGTACTGGCGGATAATTTTACCGAGATCCAGCAGGCCATCTGCGTCGCCAGGGCGGATGTCGCTGGCTTCAACGCGGTGAATGACGCGCTCAGCGAGTGGCGGGCGGATGGCAGCCTGGAGGCACTGATTGCCCGACAGCTGGGCAAGGCGGAGTGACCTTCACTCCACTTCCATCCGGCGCATGGCGCAATGCCAGGCGCCGTTGCGTACCGAGGCACGGAGCACACGGGCCACGCCATGCACCATCAGGCGCGTCGTGCGCCGCTGCAGCGGCGTGAGCGGCAGCCCCAGCATCTCCTGCGCCCATTCCGGCAGCAGATCGATCCCGGCGCGCATCATGACCTGACCCACCGGCTGGCTCAGCCTACCCGGCAGACGAGTAGAGAGCAGCACCTCGGCTACCTCCCGGGTACGTTCGTCACAGCGCAACTGCGGACGCATCGCCTCGAGATAGTCCGCCACTTCCTGCGGCGTCTGAGGGATGTCCTGGGCCCCCAGCCGGCGGGCGATTTCCGCCGACTCGCGGAAATAGTCCTCCTGGCGCTCGGCGCTGACCACCGTCCGCTTGTAGCGCAGGTGGGAGGCCATAAAGCGACTGCACTCGGCGACGTGCACCCAGGTCAACAGCGCCGGGTCGCTGGCCTGATAAGGCGTTCCGTCCTTATCCACCCCGCCGATCCGCTGATGGATCCCCTGCACTTTGGCGATGAGCCGCTCGGCGTCGGGGGTAGTGGCAAAGGTGGTGGCGGAAATAAACTGGCTGGTACGGCGCAGGCGGCCAAAGATGTCCTCACGGAAACGGGAGTGATCCCAGACGCCGGCCAGCGCCAGGGGATGCAGCATCTGCAGCAGCAGCGCGCTGATGCCGCCGCAGAGCATCGAGGTAAAATCGCCGTGTACCTGCCAGATGGCCGACTGCGGACCAAACAGCCCTGGCTCCCCTTTAGGCTGTTCAAAATCGATCTCTTTTAGCGCCATGCCGGTCAGGCCGAGCACCTGCGCCTCGATCATCCCGCGAATGCCGATCATGATGGTGTCCCTTACGTTCAACTAAAGGACAAAAGATACCACTATTGGGCAGGCAGGGAGAGATATCGCGGAGAGGGTGCCCGCTGCACGCGGGCACGACAGCTTACGGATTCAGCTGGTAGTCGAGGGTGATATTGGCTTTCAGCACCTGCGATACCGGGCAACCGGCCTTCGCTTTCTGAATGATCTCATCGAACGCCGCCGGCGCAACGTCCGGCAGAACAATCTGACTTTGCAGCGCGATGTCGGTTATCGCAAAGCCGCCGTCGGTTTTATTGAGGGTGACCACCGCCGTCGTGTCGATTGACGTTGCGGTATAGCCCTCTTCGCTGAGCATCAGCGACAGAGCCATTGAGAAACAGGCGGCATGCGCGGCGCCAATCAGCTCCTCAGGGTTAGTGCCTTTCACCCCTTCAAAACGGGTGTTAAAGCCGTAGGGCTGCTGGCTCAGCGCCCCGCTCTCTGTCGACACGGTGCCTTTGCCATGTTTCAGATCGCCTTCCCAGTGCGCCAGCCCTTTCTTATGAATCGCCATGTGACTCCTCCTGTGATGATGTCGAACAAAAAGTATAGTGCGTGATGCCGAACCTGCGCCTTTTCTGCGGCCTGGGCATCACTGTGCCCTTAAGGATCTCGTGGTCAGCCTCGCTAACGGCCATCGTGTGGATGATAAGGATCGGTTTTGTCGTCCTTGCTGTCGTCCCGTTTACGCGGCACTTCGCCATGCTCGGCAGGCGCTTCTCGCGCAGGATGCTTTCCGCCCTGCTCGCCTTGTTTACTCATATCGGTATTCTCCGCTTGCGTAGGTTACTTAGGCGACTGCTTGAGCAGACGATCGACACGCACCACCGGCGGCGTCATTTTGCGATCGAGGCTGCCGTTGATGCTGACCAGATCGTCAGGCTCTACGTGCTGTTCGTTAAAAGCGGCGGCCGGAATGATGGCGGTGATGGTGCCGCTTTTATCGCGAAACTGATAACGGTCATTTTCCCCTCGGGTGAGCAAATTACCGCGCAGTGAAATAGTCGCGCCATCGTGCATGGTTTTCGCCTGCTCAACGGTCATGATCCGGCCATCCTCGACGCCGCGATAGCCGTCATCCAGTTTGTGCGGCGGCGGCGGTGCGGCATCCTGACTAAAACCGCCCTTATCCTCCGCCTGTGCAATACCCACGGCGAGTACACAGGCCATAGCGAGCGCTAATTTTTTCATCATCCCTCCGTCATTTTATAAGTGATTAGAATAAAGCCTGGCTGAGGCTATCCACTTTTACAAAGTCAATTGTTCTGATATCGACTAATATAAGAATGTCCTTATCGTTACGCTGTTGCCGAAACGAAACGCGGGGGAAATAATAATGATTAAGAATCAACAGGATTGTCCCATCGTTGACGAAAATGAACGAGCACTACGCTTCGAATATCGATTCCGGCGCTATGGGATAATTGTTCTGAGTCTCATCATTCTTACCGCACTAAGCGGTCTGTGGTCCTCCGGTTATTTCAGTGAAGCGCACCGGGAAAGTGACGCAGGTGAATTAAGCGTCGATTATCAACGCTATGCCAGACTGATGAGTGAAACCGAAGTGAATATCCAGATTAAACCCGATGGGGGGAATGAAAACATTATCAGCTTCACCGCCCCGTTTTTATCGCGCTACCAGGTCGGTGATATCCGCCCACAGCCGGATAAAATGTACAGCGCCGAGGGGAAATTATACCTCGTGTATCAGCAAACGGCCAACCGCTTGCCGATGTCGGTGTGGTTATCCATTACCCCAAAAACAGCCGGCAATATTTCCCTGCAGGCAGCAGTGAACGATCGCGCGCCTGTCACCTGGAACCAGTTTGTCTATCCCTAGGAGTGGCTATGGAAATGGTCCTCAGAGCCGCAGCAATCTATTTTATCCTGTTGATTATTTTTAAGATTGCTGGCAGAAGAACGCTGATGCAGTTAACCAACTTTGATCTAATATTGCTGCTGATAATTAGCGAAGCCACCCAACAGGCGATGCTCAGCACAGACTATTCCGTCACCGGTTCGATGCTCACCATCGTCACTCTGGTGGGTGTTGATATTTTATTCGGCTATATTAAAAAACGCTTCTCGCAGGCGGAAAATTTCATTGATGGTAGCCCGGTTATTGTGGTGGAAAATGGTGCTGTCATCGACGAAAAGATAAATCTCGTCAATATCTCTGTCGATGATATCCTGCTGGCAGCCAGGCAGCACCATGGGATTTATGAGCTCAAAGCGATCAAATTCGCTATCCTCGAGCGTAACGGCCAGATATCCATTATTCCTGAAAAGGAATAGTCTCAATTTTATTTATCGCGCTCCGGTTGTTTATCACCCGATTCCGGGGCGCGGGTGGCGTCATCCTCTTCTTTTTCAACGCTAAGCATATTTAATGTCACCATTTTTCCTCCTCGCGGGTTGTCAGGGTTCTAACAGATTATAGAACGTCCTCGCCGATGCAGGCACGATCCAGCCAGCGTCACCCGGATATGTCGCCTGATTCACACTGCGGTTATTCCAGGATATTTCCCACCTCGTCATTGTCATTTGTGAGGAATAATTAACCGATCCGTGCAGTTAATATTGCGCTAGCCAAAAAGAATGAGGTCACTATGTCTGTGATGGTAATTACCGGCGGAACCGCGGGGGCGGGTAAAGCCACCGCGCTGCGTTTCGCCCGCGCAGGATATCACGTGGCGCTGATCGCCCGAGATGAGACGGGTCTGCAGGAAGCACAGCTGGCCTGCGAACGGTTTGGCATTAAAACGCTGGCCATTAGCGCCGACGTCGCCGATGCCGGGGCGCTGCAGCGCGCTGCCGCCGAGGTGGAAGCCACACTCGGCGCGATAGACGTTTGGATCAACAACGCCATGACCACCGTCCTGGCCCCCTTTCGTCAGATGAGCGAGGAGGAATTTCGCCGGGTGACGGAGGTCACCTATCTCGGCTATGTCAATGGCACCCGCGCAGCGCTGGAGGTGATGACGCCTCGGGATCGGGGAGTGATTATTCAGGCCGGCTCGGCGCTGGCCTGGCGGTCGATTCCCCTGCAATCGGCCTACTGCGGAGCCAAGGCGGCGATCCGCGGCTTTACCGATGCCGTGCGTACCGAACTGATGCACGAGCAAAGCCACATCCAGTTGACCATGGTCCAGCTGCCGGGGATGAACACCGCCCAGTTTGGCTGGGCGCGGAATAAAATGGATCAGGCCATGCAGCCGGTGCCGCCGGTCTATCAGCCGGAAGTCGCCGCCGAGGCTATCTACAGCGTTATCCAGCGTCCGGTCAACGAGCTGTGGGTCGGGAAAAGCACCATCCAGTCGATCCTCGGCCAGGTCTTCTTCCCTCGCCTGCTCGATCGGCTGATGGTGAAAAAGGCGTGGGAGGGACAGTTTACCGGCCAGCCGAAACCGGCAGAGCATCAGGACGACCTGTTCACGCCGGTGCGCGGCAATCACCCCGGACACGGCCCCTTTAACGATGGCGCGCGGCGTAAAGCGGTGACGATCAGCGCCGATCTCCCGGGAAAAGTGGCTGCCGGCGTCGGAGTAGCGGTGGCGACGATGGCCCTGCGGGCGTTGTTCCGTCGTTCCGGGAAACGGCGCTAATCCAGGCTCCGGCTGAACCAGCGGTACCCATACCCGGAAAGCGACAGCCGCGCGTCATCCCCGCCGGTCAACCTGTCCCGATAGTATTTATCTTCCAGTATCGGGCTCCAGTAGCTCCTGGCCAGCGGCGGGAGTTGCACCTCTACCGTCTGCTGGCTGCAGTTCGCCAGCATCAGCACTTCCCGCGATTCGCTGCGATAGCACAAGCCCAGCACCGCAGCAGGTTTCACCGCGAGGATGGCGAAAGGAATGGAGCCCGGCTCGGTATATTCCGCCCGCGCCAGCACCATGTTGCGCACCCGGTTCAGCAGCGATCGGGGGTGGCGTAGCGCCGTTTCGACATTGATCCGCTGGTAGCGCCACCGCCCGCTGGCTATCGGTTTTACCGGCAGATCGTCCCGCGCCGCCCGGGAGAAGCCGCCGTTGGGCGCCGCCGACCACTGCATCGGCGTTCTGACCGCATAGCGCTCCGGTAAACGCAGATCGTCTCCCATGCCAATCTCGTCGCCATAGCGCATCACCGGCACACCGGGCAGCGCCAGCAGGATCGCATGGGCCAGCGCCATGCGCTGGGTATCGCCATCCAGCATCGGCGCCAGTCGCCGGCGTACGCCACGCTGGTAAACGGACATGGATTTATCAGGGGCAAAGGTGCGGATAACCTGGCGCTTATTGCGTTCGCCAATCCCCTCGAGATCCAGTTCATCATGGTTACGCAGCCAGTTGACGAAGCAGCACCCGTCCGGCGGGGTCACCATCGCCTGCAGAGCCTTCACCACCGGGGCGGCGCGCTGCTGCGCCAGACTGAGGTAGAGGTATTTGTTAAGCCAGAAATTGAGCACCATCTGCAGCCGATCGCCGTGGCCAAAATAATGGCGGTAATCTTCTACCGCAACGTCTACTTCACCCAGCAGTATCGCATCGGGATTGAGGCGCTGAACGACCTGCCGGAGATGGGTCAGGAGCGGGTAGCCGCGCGCCTCGTCACCCTTCCCGGCCTGTTTCACCAGATGCGACGCGGCATCGAGGCGAAAACCTGACACTCCCGCCTGCAGCCAGAAGGTGATGATGTTTTCGATTTCAGCGATCACCGGCGGATGAGCAAGATTCAGATCCGGCTCATGACGATAAAACATGTGGCGATAGTATTGCCCGGCCTGTTCGTCCCAGCGCCAGACGCTCTCCTCGACGCCGGGAAACATGGGGGGATCGTCCTTCTCCGGCGGCCTGTCGGCCCAAAGATAGTATGGCCGCCACGGCGACCGGGGATCGTGCCTGGCCGCCTGAAACCACGGGTGCTGCGCGGAGGTATGCTGGATCACCAGCTCGACGATGACCCGCAGTCCCAGCTCCCGGGCGCGGGCAATCAGCTCAATGACGTCGGCAATGGTGCCAAATCGCGGGTCAGGCTGCAGATGATCGCTGATATCATAGCCATCATCCTGCAGAGGGGTGAGATAGAACGGCGTCAGCCAGAGCACCGTCGCCCCGAGGCTGCGAATGTAATGTAGCTTTTGGCGAATACCGGCGAGATCGCCGTAGCCGTCACCGTTAGCGTCATAAAACAGTGAACTATCAACCTGATAAATGACCGCTCTGTGAAACCACTGTTCCCGTTGCATCACTATCACCTTGCTTATTCACCCTGACGGGTGGCCCGTCACTCTCCAGCAGATTCAGCGCGGTTTACGTCCACCCCTCGCCGTCGGCCGGGGTTTGGCGACAGGCGATACGGTAGCGTGCTCCGCTGAAGGCGCCCGATTCGCCACCGCGTCCACCAGAGCCTGCTGTCTGGCGGTTAATTTCAGAGGAACCTGTTCCTCGACAGCATGAAGCGCGATCGTGTGGCGTTTAACCATAGTTTTTCTCCGGCGGCTTATTTTCCGGCCTCAACGCCAGGCAGTTCAGCACGATGCAGAAATTGCCCGACGATTGTCGGCTGATGATGAAGCAGCCAGTCAGCCATGCCTCGCTCCTCCGCCAGCATCGCCTCCAGGGCGTGGATGGCATGGTGGTCGCCCACCCGTTTCGCCGCAGTCAATAAGGCGGTATAGCAGGCGACCTCGAATTGCGCAAAAACATAGGCCGTGATAATGACTTTAATGACCTCATCGCCGGGCAGCATCATCCCAATGGACTGGCCCAACGCGGCGACCCGGCTCATCGCATCCTGCAGCGCGGAGCGGGAAATATGATTACGGGCAATGATATCCTGCAGAGACGATAATTGCCGGCGGGTTTCATAGAGATGTTGTTCAAGACGCGTGCGCAGTGGCGGATAGTTTTCACTCCTTCTGATTGCGGCGATTAATATCACTTCGGCCTGTTTTTCCATCGCATGTGCATCGCGCAGCCAGTTATGGTAATTTTCAATATCCGTCATAAATACCTCTGATAACTAATCCTTTATTTGGATGTGGGATCTTCATTCTCTTCCGCCGCCTGATCCGCCCGCGCTGCGCTATATCCGGACAAATGCCCAACGATATTCGCATAAATACTAATGAGAATGACCCACAGGACGCTGTTTTTCCACCAGATTAACGAGGGTATTGCCAATATTACCCACATCACAGCAGCGACAAGATGGCAGCGTTTAATCAATGCCGGTGTCAGTTTCATTTTTATTACCTGCTATGTTATAAATACTTAACCATTGACCAGCATATTGTTAATATCATTTACCCTTCGCGTTTCACAGATAAATATGGATTAGGCGACACGATTTATTATTACCAGCCCATATAAACAGAAACCTGCGGACCGGCAGGCCCACAGGTTTTTGTTCCGGCGCCCGTTTTAACGCGCCTCAGGCTTCAGTCATTAACTGTCACCGGCTTTACGACCACCGCCATGACTGTTCTTACCACCCTTTTTACCGGCTTCGGATGCACGTTCAGGATCATTTTTAAAGTTCCCGCCGCTGTGCTGTCCGCCTTTACGCCCGGCTTCGGATGCTTTTTCACGATCTTCTGCAAAGTTACCTGAACCGCCTCTATGCTCTGCCATAATTTCACCTTTTAGGTTTACTCGATCTCGGTTGGTAAATGGAAAATGACCCTGTTACAAATCATCGCCCTCGATATCTAACACTAGAGGAATGCTCGCAGCAGTCAAATTAACGCCAGGCTTTTATCCACGCCAAATGGCAAATAAAAAATAAATAACGAAGCGGCGGAAAAAATAAATACAGTGTAACTCATTTATTCGCCTTAGATTATCACCACTCACTATCATGAAATTTTCTCGCTCCGGCGCTTTTGTAAAAAAATGAAAATGATGGGCGTTTTTTTATTTTTTCATCAGCCAGGCACTTCAGTCATAAAAATACTCATAATGAGGTAGTTCATCATTCACCCATGGGTGCGAAAGAATATTTTTTCACAATGTTCCACCCCTTCGCTTTTAAAAATCGCACCGTCATTCAGCCCGCCCGATAAAAATAGCCCAGCCCCGAATTAAGGATGGAATAATCCTAATTTAACACCACCAATAATAACGCAGCGACATACAACGAAAGTCGCCATGGATCAGCCGGTTAAAGTCAAATAAGGCCCCTGTTTTGCCTGTTAAACAAGATAGATGATCTTCTCGCGTTGCCAGGCCTGGGGTGAAGCTGGCCTATCCTTAGGTCTGGCCCGTTCTGTCTGAAGGAGATGACTATGCAAGATGAAAAACCGCCAATGAAAAAATTACCCACCTCCATGTTGCCAGAAGAGACGGCTCCACGTCCGGAGTTCCCGGAGCAAGAACAAAACCCACCGGGTCTGGATGCGGAAATGGAGCCATCACCGGACCACGGGGAGACCAGCTACACCGGCACCGGGCGGCTGGCGGGTAAGAAAGCGTTAATTACCGGCGGCGACTCCGGCATTGGCCGCGCGGTGGCGATCGCCTTTGCCCGCGAAGGGGCCGATGTCGCCATAAGCTATCTGCCGGAGGAGCAAGAGGATGCCGATGAAGTCATCGCGCTGATCAAAGCCGAAGGTCGCACGGCAGTGGCCCTGCCGGGGGATATTCGCTCCGAGTCCTTCTGTCAGTCGCTGGTGGCCGACGCGGTGGAAAAACTGGGAGGCCTGAGCATCCTGGTCAATAACGCCGGACGTCAGCAATACTGCGAGACCCTCGAGGAGCTCACCACCGAAGACTTTGACGCCACCTTTAAAACCAATGTCTACGCGCCGTTCTGGATCACTCGCGCGGCGCTGCCCCATCTCCAGTCAGGGAGCGCAATCATTAATACCACCTCGGTGCAGGCCTATAAACCCAGCCCGATCCTGCTCGATTATGCCCAGACCAAAGCCTGCCTGGCGATCTTCACCAAATCGTTGGCCAAGCAGGTGGCGAAACGAGGCATTCGTGTCAACGCCGTGGCGCCAGGCCCTTACTGGACGGTACTGCAATCCAGCGGCGGCCAGCCGGACGAGAAAGTGAAACAGTTCGGGAAAGACACACCGATGGGCCGCCCGGGGCAGCCGGTAGAGATCGCCCCGCTGTACGTCACCCTGGCATCGGATGCCTGCTCGTATACTTCCGGTCAGGTATGGTGTTCTGACGGCGGGGACGGCGTGGTCTAAATCCCTCGCCTCCGGAACGATAACCGGGCCGGCGTCATGCCGGTCCCTCCCCAACACGATCGCCGCGCAACCCCTGCGTGGCGATTTTTCCTCTCCCGCAGCGTATTTAGCCGGCCGCATGCTATGATATCTGCCCGCCGCTGTGCGCTGACCCTGAGGACAACTGATGAGTAATGGGATCCCCCTGAAATTTTATGACATCGTGGACGAATACGAGACCGAAGCGGCCGCGCCGGTCAAAGAGACGGAACGCGATGCGCTGGCGCGCTATTTTCAACTGCTGATTGAGCGGCTGATGAATAACGAAGAGATCGATGAAGAGGCGCAGCAGGAGATGGCCCGTGAAGCGGCTATTGATGAACGCCGAATAGACGATATTGCCAACTTCCTTAATCAATGGGGCAACGAGTAAGTCTCATCGTCAGCTCACCGGCAGGGCCACCGCCCGCCGGTGTTGCCGCTGAACGCAACACCTATGTTCAGGCCCCGGCGGCAATCTCCCCCAGACGTCGCTGCAGCGCATCCAGAAACAGCGGTAGCCCATCGGGCTGATAGTCGCGGGAAAGATAGATGCCATAGACGCTCAGCGCCTTCGGCGTCCAGTCAGGGAGCACCACCTCCAGCGCCCCGCTGGCCAACGCGCTCCGCGCCTCCAGTTCGGGGAGCATCGCAATGCCGCACCCGGCGACCGCCGCCTCCAGCAGCAGAGAAGAGATCCCCGCGCTCAGATTGCCGCTCACCGCCACCGACGCCTCCTGCCCCTGCGCATCGCTGAACTGCCAGCGCTGGCCGGCAAAGTGGCTGTATAACAGACAGTTATGCTGTTGCAGATCGTCAAGCGTCGTCAGCGGGCCATGCTGCTGTAGCCAGCGCGGTGCGGCACAGAGGAGCGAACGACATAGCCCAAGGCGGCGAGCGATCGCCCCGGGCTCCGGGTTGTCGGTAATGCGAATAGCCACGTCGATGCGCTCGCCGATCAGGCTGACCGGATGGTTATTGATATCCAGCTCCAGACGCAGCTGCGGATAGCGAGCGAGGAAGTCCGGCAGCAGCGGAGAGATCAGCTGCATTGCCGTGAAGTGCGCGCAGGCGACGCGCAGCGTGCCGCTGGGGTCGGCCCGCTGGCGCTCGCCGGCGATTTCATCGGCGATCCGCGTCAACCCGCGGGTCTTAAGCAACACTGTTTCCCCCGCCGGCGTCAGGGTCAGCCGGCGGGTGGAACGATGGATCAGCCGGGCGCCAGCCCAGTTCTCCATCTGCTCCAGATAGCGGCTGACCATCGGACGCGACATCCCCAGCGCCCGCGCCGCGGCGCTGAGACTTCCCAGCTCGCAGATGCGCAGGTACACCTGCGCAGCAATCACTCTGTCCATCATGCCCCCTTCATCTGCACGATTTATGAAACTCAGCATCTCTTATTTCAGGAATTCTATCAAATAGCGAAATCCGTACAATGGAACGCATTCACCTGTTACTGAGAACACATCATGAAATTATCTACTCTTGCTGTTGCCACGGCCCTGTTCAGCGGTTCTGTCTTCGCGGCGCCTCTGACGCTGCAAACCTACAATCCGCAGGAAAAGGGCATCTTTGCCGTTAACTCCACCCTCGTTTCCGGCCCGCACGAAGCAGTGTTGTTTGACGCGCAGTTCAGCGTCAAAGACGGCGAAAAGCTGGTGGACATGATCAAGAAAAACGGCAAGCCGCTGACGCGAATTGTGATCACCTCTGGCGATCCGGATTTCTATTTTGGTCTTGAACCGCTGGTGAAAGCCTTCCCGCAGGCGGAAGTGGTCGCCACGCCGGAGGTGGTCAAACATATTGAAGCCACCAAAGCGGCCAAACTGGCGTACTGGGGCCCGCAAATGAAAGATGGCGCGCCGACGCAGGTGTACGTTCCGCAGGCGCTGAAGGCCAACAGCTTTACCATCGACGGCGAGAAAGTAACGATTAAGCAGCCGCAGGACTACGCGGCGTTCGTCTGGATCCCGGCGAACAAAACGATCCTCGGTGGTACCGGCGTGGCGTGGGGCATGCATCTCTGGACCGCCGACACCCAGACGCCGGCCAGTCGCCAGCAATGGCGCAATACCCTGGACCAGATGATCGCCCTGCACCCGCAGCGGGTGATCCCTGGCCATTACCTCGGCACACCGCCGGAGGGAGACAGCGCGGTGCGCTTTACAAAAACGTATCTCCAGCAGTTTGAGCAGGCGCTGAAGACGCATCAGGATTCGGCCGGGGTGATCAAGGCCATGGAGACGCAGTGGCCGGGCCTGGCGGAGACCAGCTCGCTGGAGTTAAGCGCCAAAGTTAACACCGGTGAGATGAAGTGGTGATCCCGGCGGTGCGTGAGGGAGACTGTTCTTAATCTGGCGCGCGAAGGTTGCTATTGCCCTGAAAATGGACCACCCTAGCTGAGGTCGCACAAAAAACGTGCGGCCGACTTTGGGTTACATTTCATCCGGTCACCACCGGGTTTGCCCTTGAAACCAGAACAGGATAAAGGAGTCAGAATGAAATCGAACCATCAGGCACGTCATCTTCTCGGTCTGAACTATAAGCTTTCCCAGCAGAAAAAAGTGGTGCTGGAAGGCGATGAAGAAACCACCCTCAACCACATCCATGCTACCGGCCGCAAACGCCGCGGTGGTTAATTTTCAGTCTGAATGATGATAAACAACACCGTCCTGTTGCCAGGATGGTGTTTTTTTATGGCAATTGATTGCTTGTTTACCCGCTTGACGACCATCTGCTCTATACTCTGCCCGCTGCTTTCCACCCGCCCTCGCTTATCGCCGCGCCGGGACTGTGGTCATGATCAAGGAGTTAGTGCGATGCAATTTACTCATAAGAAAAACCGTTCCCTGTACATCCCTTACGCGGGTCCCGTTCTGCTTGAATTCCCCCTCCTCAACAAGGGCAGCGCCTTCAGTCTGGAAGAGCGCAGCAATTTCAACCTTCTTGGCCTGCTGCCGGAAGTGGTTGAAACCATCGAAGAGCAAGCGGAACGCGCCTGGATCCAGTATCAGGGATTCAAAACTGAAATCGACAAACACATCTACCTGCGTAACATCCAGGACACCAACGAAACCCTGTTTTATCGCCTGATCGGCAACCATCTCGAAGAGATGATGCCGGTTATCTATACCCCGACGGTGGGCGCCGCCTGCGAACGTTTCTCCGAGATTTACCGTCGCGCCCGCGGCGTCTTCATCTCTTACCAGAATCGCCATAACCTTGACGACATCCTGCAGAACGTCCCGAACCATAACGTGAAAGTGATTGTGGTCACCGATGGCGAGCGTATTCTCGGCCTCGGCGACCAGGGGATCGGCGGGATGGGGATCCCGATCGGCAAGCTGTCGCTGTACACCACCTGCGGCGGCATCAGCCCGGCTTATACCCTGCCCATCGTGCTGGACGTTGGAACAAACAACCAGCAGCTGCTGGACGATCCGCTGTATATGGGCTGGCGCC
Source organism: Klebsiella sp. A-Nf5 (assembly GCF_002810545.1). Taxonomy (NCBI): domain Bacteria; kingdom Pseudomonadati; phylum Pseudomonadota; class Gammaproteobacteria; order Enterobacterales; family Enterobacteriaceae; genus Klebsiella; species Klebsiella sp. A-Nf5. Next base: position 40,051 of record NZ_PIOG01000009.1, read on the forward strand.
ATCCGCGCATTACCGACGACGAGTATTATCAGTTCGTTGACGACGTGATCCAGGCGATTAAGGCCCGCTGGCCGGACGTCCTGCTGCAGTTTGAAGACTTTGCGCAGAAGAACGCCATGCCGCTGCTCAACCGCTATCGCAATGAAATCTGTTCATTTAATGACGATATTCAGGGCACCGCGGCGGTCACCGTCGGGACGCTGATCGCCGCCAGCCGCGGCGCCGGTAGCCAGCTCAGCGAGCAGAAAATCGTCTTCCTCGGCGCGGGTTCCGCCGGCTGCGGCATCGCCGAGCAGATTATCGCCCAGATCGTCCGCGAAGGCGTTAGCGAAGAAGAGGCCCGCCAGCGCGTGTTCATGGTTGACCGCTTCGGCCTGTTAACCGACGGCATGCCTAATCTGCTGCCGTTCCAGAACAAGCTGGTGCAGAAGCGTGAGCATCTGCAGGGCTGGGATACCACTAACGATGTGCTGTCCCTGCTGGACGTAGTGCGTAACGTGAAGCCGAACATTCTGATCGGCGTCTCGGGTCAGCCGGGGCTGTTCACGGAAGAGATTATCCGCGAGATGCACAAGCACTGCCCGCGGCCAATCGTGATGCCGCTCTCTAACCCGACCTCACGGGTGGAAGCGACGCCGCAGAATATCCTGAGCTGGACCGACGGCGAGGCGCTGGTCGCCACCGGCAGCCCGTTTGCCCCGGTCACCCTGAAAGGCAAGCAGTACGCCATCGCGCAATGCAATAACTCTTATATCTTCCCGGGCATTGGTCTGGGGGTGATTGCTTCCGGCGCGTCGCGGGTCACCGACGAGATGCTGATGGCCGCCAGTGAAACCCTGGCGAAACACTCGCCGCTGGTGAACAACGGCGAAGGTCCGGTGCTGCCGGAGCTGAAGGATATCCAGACCGTCTCACGGGCAATTGCCTTCGCGGTCGGCAAAGTGGCGCAGGAGCAAGGCGTGGCGGTGAAAACCTCCGCTGAAGCGCTGCTGCAGGCCATTAGCGATAATTTCTGGCTGCCGGAATATCGCAATTATCGCCGCACCTCGATTTAATCACGCTCACCGGGTCGACATATCGGCCCGGTTTTTAATAACGTCAGAATAATATCTCCCGCCACAGAAACGCCTTTTTCGCCCATATTCATTCATCGTAAAAATATAAAACGGATAGCATTTGCCGCGCGCCCTCCGCTGTGCAAAATAGTTGTTTCTCACCCCCTCACAATGGAATGTGAAATGCAAAAATTAACCCCTGGCGCGAATAAAGCGAATGCTATTCTGATCCGGATTGTCTTGTTTCTTATCGGCGGTATCGCCATCATCACCGGAATGTGCCTCTTCAGCGGCGATATGTGGATGCTCACCCCGCGCGCTGACCAGTATCAGCCCGCCACCGGCGATCTGGTGGATGTCGTCATCTATGAACCGAGTAAATTTTTCTTCGCCCTGCTCTACGTGTTTATTATTACCCTGGTCTGGCTGTTGGCGGTACGTAAAATCCCCTGGCGGGCTATACAGCATCCTATATTACCGCTGATGGTACTGATTGCCGCCGGGATATTTATTTTCCTCCACCCGGAGGTTACCCCCGGACGATATGCCAGTATTCAGTACGGTAAACACAATACCTATTACGCGTCTATATTCTGGATGAAAACCCGGTCAGGTAGTCATTCCGCTAAGCAATCAAAATATGAAACCTTTGTTGAAGCAAAAGATCCCCGCTGGCTTATCGACAGAAACAATCTTGGCCGCGCCTGGCGCTGTGAAGTGCAGCGGCATAGCCAGTTTTACACCCTGTCATTAAATGAGGGCTGGTTTCCGAACGGCGATCCGCAGGTCCTTGCCAACCAGTGTAGCCAGATTGCCGATCTGGATACGGTCTCTGAAGACGAGCTTCTGGTCACTAAAACCATCAGGAGCCGTAAATGAGCCAGCAAAAAATCGTTCTGCGACCGACATTACGTCTCTGGCTGGGGCTGTTTAGCGGACTGTTGTTGGTGAGCGCCATCAGCGCCTTTCACGGTGAGTACTGGTATTTCGGCGATAAGCAGGCGTTTTACGCGGCGAAAGCCGGCGAGGTTTCGGTGCATGAACTCTATACGCCGGCAAAAATCCTCTTTGCTTTTATCGTCAGCACGATCCCACCGCTGCTGTGGCTGCTGCTGGTTAACCGTCGGACGCCGCGGCTGCTGACCCACATTCTCCCACCGGTGTTACTCCTGCTGGCGGGACTGGTGTTTTTCTTCCTGAGACCCGACGTGATTCCCGGCGGGGAGACCCCTGTCTATCGCTACGGCGAGCATGAGCGCTACTACCAGACGGTCCGCTGGCAGAAACTGGAACCGGGCGCGTGGCGGGATACCCGCTCTGAGTACGAAGTGTATATCGAATATCGCGATCCCAAGGGATATCGCAAAGCCGACAATATTAAAAACGCCTATACCTGTGAAACCCACCGGGAGTCTCGCTTTTTGACCTTAACGACCAAGGAGAGTTGGTATCCGGATGCGTATCCGAATATTCTCGAGGCTCCCTGCCAGGTGATAAAGGATCCCCAGGCACTGACGGAATATACCCGCGACCACGCCCGCTGGTTTCCCATCATGTTCTAGCAAACACATAAGCCCTCTGCGCAACCCGGCTTCGTAGACAAAGGCGGCGCAGGCGAAAGCTGGCGGGGGCCCCCTGCCAGTTTTGTCACTGGCGCACTTTTCCTTTCCCCACTACACTGCCACCACCCATCCACTAACTGAATAAAAAAGGAGGCCCCCCATGCTGTATTGTGAAATGTTTATTGTTTCACATGCATTAGGCAATTGCGCCAGCTCAAGCGTTATCGGTATCGTGCTGCGATAACTATGGCTTGAGCGAAGACACTTCACGCAATCCCTTCTCTCCGGCTTACCGGGTTATCGTCAGCGAGTTTTGACGAGGCATTTGCATGCCTGTAACTCTTGAGTAAGTTGACTATGAGTACATTACTAACTGCCCATGCGCTCCACGTGGAGACTGCCTTTGGGCCGCTGTTTAACACTCTCTCCTTCACCCTGAAGAAAGGCGACCGTATCGGTCTCATCGGCCATAACGGTTGCGGCAAAAGCACCCTGTTGCAGGTGCTGGACGGTACCCTCGCGCCCACCTCGGGCAGCGTCTCACTCGCCGGTCAGTGTCTGATGGCCCGCGTTGAACAGCATCTGCCGGAGGCGCTGCGTTCACAGTCGCTGTTGCAGGCCGTGCTGGCCCCGTTACCCGCCGATGTACGGGAAGCGCAGCGCTGGCTGGCTGAACGCCTGCTGGCGCAGATGGGCTTTACCCCGGCGGTGATGGAGCAACAAACCACTACCCTGAGCGGCGGCCAGCACACGCGCCTGCTGCTGGCCCGGGCGCTGATCCGCCAGCCTGATCTGCTGCTGTTGGATGAGCCTGGCAACCACCTCGATCTGCCGACCCTGCTGTGGCTGGAAAGCTTCCTGCAAACCTGGCAGGGGAGCTTCGTGCTGGTGTCACACGACAACATCTTACTGGATGCTGTAACTAATGCCAGCTGGATCCTCCGCGACCAGACGCTGCACAGCTTCGCCTTGCCCTGCAGCGCTGCCCGTCAGGCACTGCAGGAGCAGGATGAAAGCGCCGCGCTGCGTCATAAGGCCGAGCAAAAGGAGATCGACCGGGTCAGCGCCAGCGCCCGGCGCCTAGCCACCTGGGGTCGGGTCTATGACAACGAAGACCTCGCCCGCAAAGCCAAACAGATGGAGAAGCAGGTCGCCCGCCTGAAAGACGAGCAAACCGAGCTCAGCGTCGGCCCGCCGTGGCGTCTGTCATTGCAGGGGGACGCCCTGCCGGCTGACCGCCTGCTGGAGATGGACACCCTGCCCGTCGCGCCCGCGCCGGGCCTGCCATCCCTCTTCACCACCGGCGTGGCGCGCCTGCGCAGCGGCGATCGCGTGGCCATCATGGGCCGCAACGGCGGCGGTAAATCGTCCCTGCTGCGCCTGCTGTGGCAGCAGATGAAGGACGCATCGCCCCTCCCGGGGCTGCGCCTGCATCCCCGGCTGCACCCCGGCTACTATGACCAGACGCTGGAGCAGTTACCGGACGATGCCAGCCTGCTCGACGCGCTGACACCGTTCGCCCCGTCGGCCGACACCCGTAAACGGGCGCTGATCGCCGCCGGGTTTGGCTGGGCGAGACATAGCCAGAAGGTCAGCACCCTCAGCGGCGGCGAGCGGTCGCGGCTACTGTTTGTTGGCCTCTCGCTGGCGCGCTACAGTCTGCTGCTGCTGGATGAACCCACCAACCATCTTGATATGGAGGGTAAAGCGGCGCTGGCGCAGACGCTGCGCGATTACCCCGGCGGCGTGCTGCTGGTCAGTCATGACCGCCAGCTGATTAGCGAAAGCTGTAACCGCTTCTGGCTGATCGACAACGCCGGGTTAACGGAATGGCACAGCCTGGAGGAGGTCTATGCCCGTCTGCAGGCCGTGGCGCCCGCCCCGGACAGTCGGCTCGCTTTGCAGAGTACGCCCGCCGGGGCTGACAATGATGAGGAGGCGCTGCTGGCGCGGCTGATTGACCTTGAGCAATGGCTGGCTGACGATATGGCCCGCAAGCCAAAACATCAAAAGCCATCACTTCAGGCGCAGTGGCGAGAGGAGATTAACCGCCTGCTTAACCAGCTGGCGTAATCTCCATGTTCCCCCCACCGGCTAAGGCGTCACGCCCTTAGCCGGTGTTTCCGGACCGGGTAAATTGCTGCTCGGTCATTACCTTTCCCCACTGCTCCCCCTGCCATTCGCGGGTTAACGTGAAGCCAAAGGATTCATACAGTTTGCGGGCCGCGTCCAGCCCTTTAAAGGTCCACAGCTGTACCGCGCTAAACTGGCGACTATCGCAGAAAGTCATCGCCTCGCTGAGCAGACGCCTGCCGATGCCGGTTCCCCGGCAGCTGTCGTCGAGAATAAACCAGCGCAGATGCGCCTCCTGCTGGCCGAGGTCCTCGCCATCGATAGCCAGCGAGCCGACGATTTTCCCTTCGCGGATCGCCAGCCAGATCTGGTTGGCCGGGGAGGAAAGCCGGGTGGCAAATTCCGCTACGCCGCTGGCGACCTTGCCTTCAAAAAAAGCGCCAAAGTCATGATGACGGGCGTAATACTCCCCGTGCATCTGGGCAATCCGGCCGATCATCCCCGGCTGATAGCCGGTCATCAGCGAAATTTGCGGAGCCGTATCCGCGAGCGCGCTATCCCGACACTGCGCCAGCGCCCGGGCATAGGCCGCCAGTCCAGTGGCGACCGTTTGCTGCTGCGTCTCATCCAGATGGTCTAACGCCTCCACCACCTGGCGGGTACCCCAGGCGTTAATTTTCGCCACCGTATCGTGCCCCTTTGCCGTCAAGGCGAGTGATTTCGCGCGCGCATCCTCCGCGCAAGGACGCTCCTCCAGCTCACCGGCCGCCAGCAGACGAGAGACCATCCGGCTGACGCTTGATTTTTCCAGTCCCAGCAACGTGACCAGCTGCGCGGCCGTCATCTCCCCCCTCATCGATACCTCAAGCAGGGTGTGCACCGCCGAAGGTGAATAATGGGTGGCGGCCAGCGTGGTGCTCATAAAGCCCAGCTCGCGCACCATTAACCGCGAGGCGGTACGAATCTGTTGGATTAAGGGGGTGTCAGGCATGGCAGCGGGTCCGAAACATGAAATGGTTGTACAATACAACCATCATCTTCATCCTGCGTCAAGATGCAATATGGTGAGATAAGCGTTGCCGTGTGACCTTTGATTTCGCCGCCACAGGGGTCGTGAGAGCGAATACCGCGGGCGCCGGACAGCGCCCGCGATGAATATTATTGCGGGTTCTTCGCTTTCCAGGCCTCCCAGGCCGATTTGATCTCCTGCTTCGCAGCGGCGGCATCATTAAAACCGGCCAGCTCAACCTTTTTACGCCCCTCTGGCAGTTCTTTATAGACCCGGAAGAAGGCCTCCAGCCGCTGCTGCTCGATTTTCGGCAGATCGGTGATGGTCTTGATGTCGTCATAGGTCGGATCAATTTTGCTGGCCGGCACGGCGATGATTTTGTCGTCTTTCTCACCGCCGTCTATCATCTTTAGGACACCGATCGGCCGCAGCTTAATCAGTGTGCCCGGCGCCATCGGCGCGCGAGTGTAAAACACCACGTCCAGCGGGTCCCCATCTCCGGCCAGCGACTGGGTCAGCGAGCCGTAGTTCGCCGGGTAAGCCACCGGCATCGACTGAAAGCGGTCGGCGATGATAAACCCCGTTTTGGCGTCGGTTTCATACTTAATCATGCCACCTGCCGGGATCTCGGTGACGGCGTAAAATTCTTCCGGGTTGTTTTCCGGCTGGGGGAATTCCAGTACGTTCTGCGCCTGCGCGGCGGCGGACAGAAACAGACCGGCAGTGAGGATGGTTTTTACCAGATGCATTGTTGTATCACTCTGTTGTTATAAGAAATTGATGCGCAAAACGATAGAGTTGGGTGATGAAGAAAACATGACCATTCAGTGACGCTATTATTACCTACCAAAATTAGAGGTATTGTCTGAATTTTGTGCTACCGCTGTAGCAAAAAACCACATCCTGTACTAAAGCGCCTTGTATTTTTCTCCATAGCGTCTAATCCTTATTGGGTACTATTGCATTAATAAAATTAAACAATCCCCTCACAAGGAGACAGGCATGAAGGCTGCTGTTGTTACCCACGACCATCAGGTTAACGTCACGGAAAAAACGCTGCGCCCGCTGGAATACGGTGAAGCGTTGTTGAAAATGGAATGCTGCGGCGTGTGTCATACGGACCTGCACGTGAAAAACGGCGATTTTGGCGATAAAACCGGCGTCATACTCGGCCATGAAGGGATCGGGGTGGTGCAAAAAGTCGGACCGGGCGTGACCTCCCTGAAGCCAGGCGATCGCGCCAGCGTGGCGTGGTTCTTCGAAGGCTGCGGCCACTGCGATTACTGTAACAGCGGCAATGAGACGCTGTGTCGCTCGGTAAAAAACGCCGGCTATTCCGTCGACGGCGGCATGGCGGAAGAGTGCATCGTCACCGCCAACTACTCAGTTAAAGTGCCGGACGGCCTCGACTCTGCCGCCGCCAGCAGTATCACCTGCGCGGGCGTCACTACCTACAAAGCGGTCAAGGTCTCCCACATCAAACCGGGTCAGTGGATCGCTATCTACGGTCTCGGCGGGCTGGGTAACCTGGCGCTGCAGTATGCGAAAAATGTCTTTAACGCCAAAGTGATCGCTATCGACGTCAACGACGGGCAGCTGGAGCTGGCGGCCTCGATGGGCGCCGATCTGACCATCAACTCCCGTAATGAAGATGCGGCGAAAGTGATTCAGGAAAAAACCGGCGGCGCGCATGCTGCCGTGGTGACCGCGGTAGCTAAGGCGGCCTTTAACTCGGCGGTGGATGCCGTTCGTGCCGGTGGCCGCGTGGTCGCGGTAGGCCTGCCGCCGGAGGCGATGAGCCTCGATATTCCACGTCTGGTGCTCGACGGCATCGAGGTAGTCGGTTCGCTGGTCGGTACTCGTCAGGATCTGGTGGAAGCCTTCCAGTTTGCCGCCGAAGGCAAAGTGGTGCCGAAAGTCACCCTGCGCCCGCTGGAAGATATCAACGCCATCTTTAAAGAGATGGAACAAGGTCAGATCCGCGGTCGTATGGTTATCGATCTGCGCAGCTAATCGCCGACGCCTCTCCCGCCCGGGAGAGGCGCTTGCCCCACGCTTCCCACTCGCGAAGTAAATCCAATTTCCGCAAATGCTTAGCGCAATTCCTTGGTTCCTTTGTTTTTAGCCGCGCCCGATGATGGCAACACAATAGATAACAAAGGAATTCACCATGCATCGTCATTTTCGCCTGCCTGCGCTGGCCGCCCTGTTTCTCTCCGGCGCCTTTTCCGTCTGGGCCGCCGACACGCCGGTTAAAGGCGGCACCTTAATTTATCTGGAGCAGCAACCGCACACCAATCTCTATCCGCCCGCCGGCGGCTTTTATCCGAATGGCGGTATTCTCAATCAGATAACCGACAAGCTCACCTGGCAGAACCCAAAAACGCTGGAGATTGAGCCGTGGATTGCCGAGAGCTGGACCAGCAATGCCGATAAAACCGAGTACACTTTCCACCTGCGCAAAGGGGTTACCTTCTCGGACGGCACGCCGCTTGACGCCGCCGCCGTGGCCAAAAACTTCGACACCTATGGTCTGGGAGATAAAGCCCATCGCCTGCCTGTCTCAGAGGTCATCAATAACTACCAGCGCAGCGAAGTGATCGACCCGCTGACGGTGAAATTTTACTTCAACAAACCGTCGCCGGGCTTCCTGCAGGGAACCGCCACCATCGGCTCCGGTCTGGTATCACTCAGCACCCTGCAGCGCAATTTTGAAGAGCTGGGCGATGCCCGGCATATTATCGGCTCCGGGCCCTTTGTGGTGCAGGATGAAAAGCCAGGCCGCGAGCTGACGCTGGTGGCGCGCAAGGATTATCAGTGGGGGCCGAAAAACATTGCCCAGCAGGGGCCCGCTAACCTCGACGGCATCACCTATATTGTGACCCCGGAAGACAGTGTGCGCATCGGCGCGCTGCTGGCGGGTCAGGCGGGCTTTATTCGCCAGGTGCAGGCCTACGATGAAAAGCAGGCGACCGATCAGGGATTTAAGGTCTACGCCGCCCCTACCCGCGGGGTCAACGACAGCCTGAGCTTCCGCCCGGATAACTCGCTGGTCGCCGACCTGCGGGTGCGCCAGGCCCTGCTCCATGCCACCAACGCCAAACAGGTGGTGGAGACGCTGTTCTCCGCTAACTACCCGCAAGCGACCTCCGTACTGGCCAGCTCCGCCGCCGGCTATGTCAATCTGAGCGATAAACTGACCTTCGACCAGGCCAAAGCCCGACAGTTGCTGGACGATGCCGGCTGGAAGCCCGGCGCGGACGGTATTCGCACTAAAGACGGCCAGCGGCTGGCGCTGACGGTCTATGAATCGCTGCCGCAGCCGCAGAATAAGGAAGTGCTGCAGCTGATCGCCCAGCAGTGGCGCCAGGTGGGTGTGGCGTTGACCGTCAAAGCCGGGGATGCCGGTAGCCGTACGCTGGACAACCTCGACCCGCAGAAAACCCCGCTCACTGTCTCAGAAGTGGGCCGCGCCGACCCGGATGTGGTGAAAAGTATGTTCTTCCCCAACAATCGCGATGCGCTGCTGCAGAAAGGCGGCTCCAGCGATAAAGTGCAGCACTTCCGCGATGATAAGCTCAATGACCTGCTGACCGGCATCTCCGCGGCGGTAGAGCCGCAGCAGCGCTTGCAATTAACCGGTGACGCCCAGCGCTATCTGATCGATAACGCCTATGTGATCCCCATTTTCGAAGAGCCGCAGGTGTTCGCCGGCGCGCCGTGGGTCAAAGGCGTCAGCTTCGAGGCCGTCGGTCGTCCGTCGTTCTACGGCGCGTGGCTGGATAAGCACTAAGAGGCCGGATATGAGCGCTTATCTTCTGCGACGGTTCGGCCAGGGACTGCTGGTCCTGTGGGCGGCATTTACCCTCACCTTTTTCCTGCTGCAGGTGCTGCCGGGAGATGCAGTGCTGATCAAGTTTCAGAACCCGGACCTCGGCCTGAGCCCGGCGCAAATCGCTGACATGCGGCTGGCCTACGGCGCCGATAGCCCGCTGTGGCGCCAGTACCTGCACACGCTGCTGGCGATGCTGCACGGCGACTTCGGCTATTCCCTGCAGGCAGGGCTGGCAGTCAGTAGTCTGATTGCCAGCAACCTGCCGGATACCTTAAGCCTCGCGCTGCCGGCCTTCCTGCTGGCCGTGGCGCTGGCGTTCGCCCTCGCCTTCGCCTCGCGTCTGCCTGGGCTGCGCTGGCTGAGTAACCTCCTGCAGTCGCTGCCGGTGCTGTTTATCTCTCTGCCAACCTTTTGGCTAGGTATCGCCCTGATCCAGCTCTTCTCGTTTCAGTTGCGTTGGATCCCGGTGATCAACCCCGGCCCACTGGAAGGGCTGATTTTACCGGTTATCGCCGTCGCGCTGCCCATTTCGGCACCGCTGGCGCAGATCCTGATGCGCAGCATGGATCAGGTGGCGGTTCAGCCCTTCGTCGCGGTCGCCCGCGCCAAGGGAATGAGCGAAACGGGCGTCCTCTGGCACCATATGATGGGCAACGCTCTGCTGCCGGCGCTGAATATTGCCGGGCTGCTGCTGGGCGAGCTGATTGCCGGGGCGCTGATCACTGAGACCGTCTTCGGCCGCAGCGGCCTCGGCCAGCTGACCCAGCAGGCGGTCAATAACCAGGATATCGCCGTACTGCAGGCAGTGGTGATGATCTCCGCCCTCGGTTTCGTCCTGATAAACCTGCTGGTCGACCTGGTTATGCCGCGACTGGATCCCCGACTCCATTTACAGACCGGAGGTGCGAAATGAGCCTGGTCGATTATGCCATCGCGGTTCGCCGCCGCCCGGAATGGCGCAGGGTGCGTCTGCAGCCTGGCTTGTGGCTGGCGTGGGCGGTGATGATCACTGCGCTGTTAATGGCCCTCGCCCCGCAGTGGTTTACCTCCGCTAACCCGCTGGAAGGGATCCCCGGCGCTCAGCGCCTGGCGCCGCAGGCGCACTACTGGCTGGGTACCGACCAGCTGGGGCGCGACCTGTGGACGCGGGTGGTTTACGGCGCGGTACATTCCCTGTCGGCGGCGCTGATCGCCGTCGCCATCGGCCTGGTGGCGGGTACCGCCCTTGGTACCCTCGCCGGGGCGCTGACCGGACGCGTTGAATCCACGATCATGCGCCTGGTCGATGTCCTGCTGGCCATCCCCTCCCTGTTGCTGCAGCTCACGGTGATTATTCTGCTCGGTTTCGGCACGGTGAATGCGGCGGTGGCTGTCGGCGTGTCGGCGATCGCCAGCTTCGCACGCCTGGCGCGGGCGGAAGTCGTGCGCGTGCGCCACAGTGATTACGTCGAGGCGGCCCGGGGCAGCGGCGGCACCTTTTTCGCCGTCTTCTGGCGCCATATTCTGCCCAACTCGCTCACTGCGGTGCTTGCTTTCGCGACGCTGCAGTTCGGACAGGCGATGTTGGCCCTGGCTACCCTCAGCTTCCTCGGCTACGGCACCCCGCCGCCGATCCCGGAGTGGGGATTATTGATCGCCGAAGGTCGCAATTACCTGTCGACCGCCTGGTGGCTGACCACCTTCCCCGGCCTCGCCGTGGTCGCCGTGGTCCTTGCCGCCAATCGTCTTAGCCGCCAGTGGAGTGGAGTACGCCCATGAACGTTTTGTCCGTTGAAGATCTGCGCATCAGCTACCGCTCGCGGGGCGAATGGCGCGAAGTGGTGCATAACGTGAGTTTTTCCATCCAGCGTGGCGAAATGCTGGCCTTCGTCGGAGAATCCGGCTCGGGGAAAACCACCACCGCGCAGGCCATAATCGGCCTGCTGGCGGATAATGCCCGCCGGGATGGCGGGCGGATTGTCCTCAATGGCGAAGAGATTAGCGACTGGTCGGCAAAACGGCTTAACCGCCTGCGTGGGGTGAGCATTAGTCTGGTCCCGCAGGATCCCGGCAATTCGCTTAACCCGGTAAAAACCATAGGTCAGCAGGTGGAAGAGATCCTGCGGCTGCATCAGTCCCTCTCCGCAGGTGAGCGCCGACTGCAGGTCCTTAACCTGCTCACTAAAGTCGGTCTCAGCCACCCGGAACAGCGTTTTGACCAGTATCCGCATCAGCTGTCTGGCGGGATGAAACAGCGGGTGCTGATCGCCATCGCCATTGCCCTGCAGCCGGATCTGATTATTGCCGACGAGCCCACCAGCGCCCTCGACGTCACGGTGCAGAAGCGCATTCTCGACCTGCTTGATATCCTGCGCCGCGAGTCGGGTACCGCCGTGCTGTTTGTCACCCACGATCTGGCGCTGGCCGCAGAACGCGCCGACCGGATCATGGTGTTTCGCCAGGGAGAGATTCAGGAACAGGGCCCCACCGAGGTGATTGTCCAGCGTCCACAACACCCTTACACCCGCCAGCTGCTCCACGACCTGCAGGATGCGCCGTTGGGGCTGACGGCGTCTCGTCACCGGCCGCTGGCCACGCCGGCCATTCGCGTTGAGGGGATCAGTAAACGCTTCTCGCTGGGCAAACAGGCGCTGCAGGCGCTCGACAGCGTCAGTTTTGAGGTCAGACGCGGCACCACCCATGCGCTGGTGGGCGAATCCGGTTCCGGAAAAACCACCCTGGCGCGGATCCTGCTGGGCTTTGAGCGCGCCGATGCCGGACAGGTGACCATCGACGGTATCGACGCCGGGCATCTCAGCCGCGAGGCGCAGCGTCAGTTGCGGCGGAAAATCCAGTTTGTCTACCAGAACCCCTTCGCCTCGCTCGACCCGCGCCAGACGCTGTTTGCTATTATCGAAGAGCCGTTAAAAAACTTTGAGCGCCTCAGCGCGTCGGCACGTCGCCTGCGCGTGGAGACCGTCGCCGCGCGGGTGGCGCTGGCCCCGGAGCTGCTATCGCGTACGCCGAGGGAGCTCTCCGGCGGCCAGCGGCAGCGGGTGGCGATTGCCCGGGCGCTGATCCTCGAGCCGGCGATACTGGTTCTTGACGAAGCGACCTCGGCGCTCGACGTCACCGTTCAGGCGCAGATCCTCGCCCTACTGCAGCAGTTACAGCAGCAGCTGGGTCTCAGCTACCTGTTCATTACCCACGATCTGGCGACGGTCAGGCGGATTGCCGACAGCGTCACGGTACTGCGCGCCGGCCAGGTAGTGGAGCATGGCGACGTTGGCCGCCTGTTCGCTACCCCGCAGCAGGCCTACACTCGCGAACTGATCGCCGCCATTCCCCAAGTTTCACCCCGCTTAGCACAGGCCCACACGGAGAACGCATAATGCCTAAACGCCTCGGCTTTTTTACCCGTCTGCTCGATCAGGGCTCCGCGCAAACGCGCTACCGGCTGGCGGCCGAACAGATCCGCCACGCGGAGCGTTTGGGCTTCGACAGCGCATGGATTGCCCAGCACCATTTTCATGAACAGGAAGGCGGCCTGCCATCACCGCTGGTGTTTCTCGCCCACGTGGCGGCACAGACCGACCGGATCCGTCTCGGCACGGCGATTATCACTCTGCCGATGGAAAATCCGCTGCGCGTCGCCGAAGACGCGGCGGTACTGGATTTACTCACCGACGGGCGTCTGGAGGTGGGGTTTGGCTCCGGCGGCACGCCAACGTCGTTTCTGCCCTTCGGCCTGACCAGCGAGCAGCGCGGGGCGGTGTTTGCCGACCATCTGCACCTGATCCATAGCGCCTGGCGCGGCGACACCCTGAGCCACCCGGACAACCGTCTCTATCCGCCCGCGCCGCAGCTGGCGGAGCGTATCTGGATCGCCACCTTCTCGGCGGAGGGCGCCATCCGTGCCGGTCAGGCGGGGCACGGGCTGATGCTGTCGCGCACACAACCACGTCCACTCGGTGAGCCACGCCTGCCGCTGGACGCCATTCAGAACCCGATCATCGACGCCTACCTGGCGGCGCTCCCGGACGGCGTTGCACCGCGGATCCTCGCCTCGCGCACCGCCTTCGTCGCCGACAGTCACGCCCACGCCTTGCAGGTCGCCGAGCCCGGTCTGCGCAAGCAGGCGACACAGCACCGGGCGGCGGGTCATACGATAGAAGGTGACAGTGTCACCGACTATCTGCAACAGCTGGATGCCCACGTTGGCGATCCTGAGCATGTCATTGCCTCCCTGGCGCAGGACAGCGTGTTGGCCCGCGCCACCGATATTTCGTTTCAGGTGCACTCGGTGGAGCCTTCGCACCGGGATACGCTGCGTTCCATTGAGCTGATCGCTCAGCATATTGCCCCCCACATCAGATAAGGAGTCACCATGACGCTGAGTCAGGATATTCTGGCCGAACTGGCGGAGATTGCCGCCGGTTCCCCGTTCGACCAGGCGCGCGCCGTACGCGATGCCGCCACCCGTCACGCCCAGGGAAGTTATGAAGTACTGTTCAGCGAGCAGGACGCTGACTTTCCTCTTGATGAACGCTTCGCGGTGGCCGCGAAGGTGGCGAAACTGCACCAGGCGGACGCGCTGGCGGCGCACTATGCCGGTTTCGGGCTCGCCGATCCAACCACCGATCGTCTGGTCCCGGCGCTGGCCTTTGCCCGCCTGCTCACCTTCACCCCCGTCGAAGCCACCCCCGGCGCGCTGCACACCTTAACCGGCGCGGGCTGGAGCCTGCGGGGCATCGTCACTCTGGCGCAACTGGTGGCCTTTGTCAGCTTCCAGAGCCGACTGCTGCTGGGCCTGCGGGCGCTTAACCATAAGCCCATTGTCAGCGCCGATACGCCGCTGGTCGCCGGATACTGGCATACCACACCGCACACCCAGAGCGGCAAAGCGGCCCCGGTTCGCTTCACCCGCGACGAGCTGCACTGGGAACCCTGGCTGGCCGATAAACCGCTGGCGGAATTCAGCGCTGAAGAACAGGCGATTCTGGCCAAATATGGCCATAGCGACTCCCCCTACTTTCGCCTGCTGGCGCGCAACCAGCCGGTGCTGGAGCAGCGGACGCTGACCGATAAAGGCATTTTCTATACCCCCGGAGGATTGCCGCGCGCCGAACGCGAACTGGCGGCCACGGTGACCAGCAAAATCAACGGCTGTATTTACTGCGCCTCGGTGCATGCCCGCAAAGCGGCGCAGCTGGCAAAGGACGAGACCGCCGTCGACACGCTGCTGGCGGTGACGCCGGGGGAGAATTTGAGTGACGGCCAGTCGCCGCGCTGGCAGGCGGAAATCGACGCCGCCGCTGCGCTGTCGGTGACGCCGCCCGGGCTGAATGCCCGCCATCTGGCGGCGCTTGATGAGCAGGGTTTAGATACCCTGGCCCAGCTGGATCTGCTGCAGTCTACGGCCTTTTTCGCCTGGGCCAACCGGCTGATGCTGACCCTTGGCGAACCCTGGCGTGAGTAAGCGTCGTTAGCAAGCTTGTCGGCGCTGATGGCAGCCATAGATGAGCAAGGCGCTCATCGCCAGAAACGACAGCGTGGCGGCAGGAAGCGCCACGCTGTTCCAGCCAAAGCCCTGGGCAATCATCATCCCGCCGCAGAAGGCACCGATGGCGCTGCCGAGGTTGAAGGCAATCTGCCCTCCTGCCGCCCCCAGCATCTCGCCGCCTTTGGCGTTCTGCAGCAGCAGGATCTGCAGCGGCGCCGACAGGGCAAACAGTCCCGCGCAGCAGATAAACGCCAGGGTCAGCGAGGCGACTTTATGCTCACCGAAGGCAAAGATCAGCAGCAGCGTCACGGCAATGACCCCGTCGGTTATGGCCGCAATGCGCAGCGGGCTAAAGCGCCCGGAAATTTTGCCGCTGAACAGATTGCCGACCACCATTCCCAGCCCCGCCAGCATCATAATCAGCATCATCCTGCTTTCGGCAAAGCCGGAGACGTTGATCATAAAGGGCTTAATATAGCTGAACCAGGCAAACACACCCGCGTTGCCAAACATGGTGGCGGCAAAAATCAGCCACGGCGCCGGGGAGGCCAGAAAACGGAACTGCTCGCGCAGCCGGGTGCTGGTGCGATCATAGAGGGTGGGCACCCAGCAGAAAATAGTCATCAACACGGCGACGTTAAACACGGCGATAAGGGCAAAGGTATAGCGCCAGCTGAAGTGATGCCCAAGCCAGGTGCCGCCGGGGACCCCCACCAGGTTAGCCACCGTCATCCCGCCGATCATGCCCGCCACCGCGGCGGTCACCTTCCCCGGCGGCGCGATTTTCGACAGGATTATCGCCCCGACGCCAAAGAACGCCCCGTGGGGAAAACCGGAAACCAGGCGGCCAAGCGCCAGCATGGCGTAGCTACTGGAGAGGGTAAACAGGGTATTGCCGAGAATACACAGGGCAGCGAGAAACAGCATCACCGATTTCAACGAAAACCGGCTGGAGAGCAGCGCCATGATCGGCGCGCCGATCACCACGCCGAAGGCATACCAGGCAATCATATTGCCGGCGGCGGGGATCGACATCCCGACATCGTGCGCCATATCCGGCAGCACGCCCATAATGCCAAATTCCGCCATGCCGAGTCCGAAGGTGCCCAGCGCCAGTGAAAAAATCGTTTTTTTCATACATCTTATAGGGGTATTGAGAGACGGCCGGCATTATTGACTATCCCGCCCCGACACACCAGCTAAAAACGCCCGACGGCAGCTTCCTCCATACAACGGCCTGATTCGTTCATGCTCGCCGCCCGCGCGGCAGGCCGTCATCGAGCCAGCGACGGCGTGGCTTAGCAATGACCCTCCCCTATTAAAATCAGTGGGCTCAAAGCGATAAACGCCCAATTGATCTCAACTTAACTTGAGGTTGTAAAGTCTCCCCATCATTCACCTCTGGAGAATAATCGATGCACACTGTTGATGTCGGTTTTACCCATGTCGCCTTTACCGTCCGCTGTCTGGCCAGCAGTATTGATTTTTACACCCGCTATACCGCGATGACCGTCATTCACCAGCGCAAGCCCGGCTTGCCCTCAGCGCGTAAGGTGGCGTGGCTCAGCGATCGCACCCGGCCCTTCGCTCTGGTGCTGGTGCAGAGTGACGATCCGGCCGACACGCCGCTGGGCCCGTTCGGCCATCTCGGCGTCGCCTGCGCCACCCAGGCGGAGATCGATGAGAAGGTCGCTCAGGCGCGGCGGGAAGGCATTTTGCGGCGGGAACCGGAACAGCTGGGCGATCCGGTGGGATACTTCGCCTTCTTTGCCGACCCGGACGGTAACACCCTGGAGCTGTCATGGGGGCAGCGGGTGGGGCTGGAAGTCATTGCGGCGGGGAACGCCAGCTAGCCCGTCCCCTGCGCGAATATTTTCCACCGCCTCGCCGGCGAAGGATTACACTTCAAAGGGATACCTCGGCAACACGGAGCATGGCGATGGGTAATAAGAAAAACGGTAATCCGGTCGACGCGGCGGTGAAGACCGCCCCGCTCGACAATAAAGCGTATGAGAAGGCGTTGCGCAAACTCCATGTTGAGCTGGTGAAACTGCAGCGCTGGGTGGTGCATAAAGGGCTGAAGGTGTGCATCGTCTTTGAAGGCCGTGACGGCGCTGGCAAAGGCGGCACCATTAAGGCGATCACCGAGCGCGTCAGCCCGCGTATCTTCCGGGTCGTCGCCTTACCCTCACCCACCGAGCGTGAGAAAAGCCAGCTCTATTTTCAGCGCTATATCAAACACCTTCCGGCGGCTGGCGAGATTGTGATTTTCGATCGCAGCTGGTACAACCGCGCCGGCGTCGAACGGGTGATGGGCTTTTGCACGCCGGAGGAGGTGCAGAAGTTTCTCGACGGTGCGCCGATGGTAGAGCGCGGCATGGTCGAATCGGGCATTATTCTGCTCAAGTACTGGCTGGAGGTCTCTCCGCAGGAGCAGGAGCGCCGCCTGCGGGATCGTATCGACGATGGCCGTAAAATCTGGAAGCTCTCGCCGATGGACATTAAGTCTTTCAACCGCTGGGATGAATATACCGCCGCCCGCGACGCCATGTTCGCCGCCACCGATACCGCCTGGGCGCCGTGGTTCGTCGCCCGCTCGGAGGATAAAAAGCGCGTACGCCTGAATATCATCACCCATCTGCTGTCGCAGATCCCCTATGAAGCTTTACCGGTGGAACATGTGACGCTGCCGAAGCGCAAAATTGGCAAAATGAAACAAACCAATTTCCCCTTCCGCTTTATTCCGGAGAAGTTCTGATTATTCCCCGCCGCGCTGGTTAATACCAGCGCCGGGTTTATTACCATAACCATGAGTATTTCAGGCTGTTACTTTCCTCTGGAAGCTGTCTCGCAAAATAAAAAACAAAGCTGAACCAGGTATTTCTTTTCATCTCATACCGCGTGATAATCAGCTCGCCAACAACAAGGAGCGGAAAATGAAACAGAATACCGTTAACAAGCCAGGGACTCGCGATCGTGCAACAACGGTTAACCCGCGCAACCAGGCACTGACCATCGTCGACGCGGACAAACGCCGAAAAGACCAGGAATTCATTAAGGCACTGAATGAATTCACCGCCCGTGCAGGGTTGCTGTCAGAGGATCCTTTTTTCGGGGGGATTTAATGGCAGCACAATTTGATATCTTTCGTAACCCATCATCGAGAACCAATGCGTTTCAACCTTATTTAATGGTAATCCAACATGATTATTTTAATGACCTTGGCACACGTTTAATTGTGCCGCTGAGCTATCATTCTCATTTGACCGGCCATTATCATGCTGCCGCCCCGGTTATTAATATGGAGTTTGAGAAACTGTTCATCAACACGCCGGCAATCACCAGCGTGGCTAAGCAAAGGCTGGATAAAAAATATTTTATCTGCAATTTAGCGAAAGAAAGAACTACCGTGATATCAGCGATGGACGCATTAATCACGAATACATAAACCCGCTCCAGCAAAACTGGAGCGGGTCTCCTGACCAGACGGCTTACTTCATCCCTTCGCGACTCTCTTTGATCGCTTCCAGGCGTTCGACATCGCGATACCAGCGCGGGTGATGTTTCTTCGCCCAACGGCGGCTCACCTTGCCTTCGATCATGCCTTTAATCGACCCTTTCACCCAGAATGCCATATACATATGGATGAGGATCGCGTGGATCAGGATAATCGCCGACGTCGCATGAATCAGCAGGCTATAGCGAATCACCTGAATCGGGAAATATGCCGCGAAATACGGCCGCCAGATAATCACCCCGGTCACCAGCAGCACGAAAATCATGCTCATAATGGTCCAGAACATCATCTTCTGCCCGGCGTTATATTTACCGACGCGCGCGACCTTATGTTCGTTGCCTTTCAGCACCTCCACGATGCCTTTCAGCCAGGGGATATCCTGTTTATCAGGAATATTGTGGTGGACAAAACGCACAAACATAAACATCAGCGCGACAAAAATCAGCACCCCAAAGAACGGGTGCAGGATACGCCCCATCTGCGGCGTGCCGAAGGTTTCCGTTAGCCACTGCAGCGTCGGGAAGAAAAACGATATTCCCGACAGTGCCACGAGGAAGAAACAGATAACCACCGTCCAGTGACAGGCGCGATCGATAAACGTCGTGCGCACAATCATCTTCGATTTACTCATCATGCTCCTCCTCGTCGTCGTCAACTTCCTTGTTCGGCCCGATACCGATGTAGTGGTAGATAAGCCCGGCGAAGGTGGCGATAAAGCCCGCCGCCGCCAGCGGTTTCAGCCCCCCCTTCCACAGATTGATACTGGTATCGATCTGCGGTTCCTTCGGCAGTTTGTGATACAACTCCGGCTGGTCAGCATGATGCAGGACGTACATCACGTGGGTGCCCCCGACGCCCTGCGGGTTGTAAATCCCGGCGTTGGCATAACCGCGTTTTTTCAGCTTATCCACCCGCTCCTCGGCCACCTCCAGCATCTCTTTCTTCGTACCGAAGTGGATCGCGCCGGTAGGACAGGTTTTCACGCAGGCCGGTTCCTGACCAACGCTGACCCGGTCCACGCACAGGGTGCATTTATAGACCCGGTTATCCTCTTTATTGAGGCGCGGGATATTAAACGGACACCCGGCAATGCAGTAGCCGCAGCCGATGCAGTTTTCCTGCTGGAAATCGACGATGCCGTTGGCGTACTGAATGATCGCCCCGGCGGAGGGGCAGGCCTTCAGGCAGCCCGGCTCTTCGCAGTGCATACAGCCATCCTTGCGGATAAGCCACTCCAGCTTGCCGTTCTGTTCGGTCTCGCTAAAGCGCATGACCGTCCAGGATTTGGCGCTGAGATCCGCCGGGTTGTCGTACACCCCGACGCAGTGCCCCACTTCATCGCGGATGTCATT
This sequence comes from Klebsiella sp. A-Nf5, assembly GCF_002810545.1. Taxonomy (NCBI): domain Bacteria; kingdom Pseudomonadati; phylum Pseudomonadota; class Gammaproteobacteria; order Enterobacterales; family Enterobacteriaceae; genus Klebsiella; species Klebsiella sp. A-Nf5. Next base: position 59,936 of record NZ_PIOG01000009.1, read on the forward strand.
CCACTCAGAACAAGCCACCTGGCAGGCTTTACAGCCCACGCAGGAGGAGACATCGATAAGCTTGGCGACTTCCGCCTTATAGTCCCGCGCGCGCGGCGCGGGCGTGATCGGGTTGGTCGCGGAGCGTTTAATAATGTCTTGTGTTTCCATCGCCATTGAATCGCTCCTTACGCTTTCTCGATGTTGACCAGAAACGCCTTATACTCCGGCGTTTGCGAGTTGGAATCGCCGACGTTAGGCGTAAGGGTGTTGGCGATATAACCCTTGCGGGCCACGCCTTCAAAGCCCCAGTGCAGCGGGATACCGACGGTTTCGACCTGCTGGCCGTTGACGCTCAGCGTGCGCAGGCGCCGGGTCACCACGGCAACCGCGCGAATAAACCCGCGCTTGCTGCTGACTTTCACCCAATCGCCGTTGGCGATACCTTTGCTTTTCGCTAGTCCTTCACTGATTTCGACAAACTGTTCCGGCTGCGCGATGGAATTGAGCAACGCATGCTTGGTCCAGGTGTGGAAATGCTCGGTCAGACGATAGGTGGTGCCGACATACGGGAACTTATCCTTCTTACCCAGGCGGATGGCGTCCTCTTCATACAGACGCACCACCGGGCTGGAGACCACATTCGGGTGCAGCGGGTTGGTGCCCAGCGGGGTTTCCATCGGCTCGTAGTGTTCCGGGAACGGCCCTTCCGCCAGTTTATCCAGCGCAAACAGGCGGCCAAGTCCCTCCTGCTGCATGATAAAAGGCCCGGTGTTGCTCCCCGGCGGCGCAGTATTGAAGTCCGGAATATCATTCCCGACCCACTTGCTGCCGTTCCACTGGATCAGCATCCGCTTCGCATCCCACGGCTTGCCGTTCATGTCAGCCGAGGCGCGGTTATACAGCACCCGGCGATTGAGCGGCCACGCCCAGGCCCATCCCAGCGTATTGCCGAGGCCCGAAGGGTCAGCGTTATCGCGATTCGCCATCTGGTTACCCTGCTCGGTCCAGCTACCGGTGTAGATCCAGCACGACGACGCGGTGCTGCCGTCATCGCGCAGCAGTGCGAAGCTATTCAGCAACTGGCCTTTTTTCGCCAGCAAAGTGCCATTTTGATCGTAGAGATCCGCCAGCGCGTAGCCGTTGTTCTCTTTAGCCACTTCTGCCGATTCCGGATGGTCTGGCTGCTTATAGCGCCAGCTCATTTTCAGCAGCGGTTCCGCGCCCTTCCC
>NZ_PIOG01000100.1:0-726 GCF_002810545.1 Klebsiella sp. A-Nf5
CTTCCCGCCAGGGTTCGCCGACATGCGGAAAACGTGGGTCGGGCAGACGTTCCTGTTTCTCTTCCTTAGGTTTCGACGCTGCCGGAACGTTGGACTTCTTCATACTGACGCGCGCTTTCATGGCACCGATGGCGGCGACGGCCCGGACCAGATCCTCGCACTCCTGGGGCGTCAGCGGGCTGTCCTCGCAAATCAGGGCATTCAGATTATCGATCAGCGTATACAGTTTGGTTTCTGTCAATTTCATTCTTCTGTTCTCATTCCTTGTATGTTGGGTCTGAAGGCCAATGGAACGAAAACGTACGTTATTAAATTAACCAACTGATATATATGAAATAATAAACATAAATAATGTCTAAAAATTGTGTATTTTTCTCGAAAATTGGCACCCAACAGACGGTCTTGTCTACTAATCTTTTTATTAGATGATAATTTTCCCCTTACCGTACGGTTGGACCTCGAACCCCTTTATCAGCGCTGGTGCAGACCCGAATCACTGTCATTTTAGAAACGCCAGCAGGCGAGTTGTTTCTCGCAGCGATTTTCCGTTGACCTGGCGCTGAGTGCGTATCAGTTCATGTTTCTGCGCATCGGCCACCCTGCTCCGGTATTTTCCTTCGGCTTTCGCCCTACTGATACCCTCTGACTGACGAAGTCGACGGTCTTAGTAATCTTTTCGGGCAATAGCGGCGTGCATATCCAGCATCATGCCATTTACGGCCTTCA
>NZ_PIOG01000096.1:0-779 GCF_002810545.1 Klebsiella sp. A-Nf5
CATTGAGCTGCTGCTGCCCACCTACGGCGAGGAGCTGGGGCTGAAAGGCAAAGTCTGTACCCATATGGTACTCAACCCGCATCCGACGCTGATCCCGGCGATCGAAAGCGGCTGGATCCAGTCGGTGCACTGCTTCGGCGGCGAACTGGGCATGGAGAAATATGTCGCCGAACGCCCGGACGTCTTTTATATCGGCCAGGACGGCACGCTACGCTCCAACCGCGCCTTCGCCCAAGCTGCAGGCCACTACGCGCTGGACATGTTTATCGGCGGCACCTTGCAGATCGATAAATACGGTAACAGCAGTACCGCCACCGCCAGTCGCGTCTCCGGCTTTGGGGGTGCTCCAAACATGGGCTGCGATGCCAAAGGTCGCCGCCATGCCACCGCATCCTGGTTGAAGTGCGGTGAAGAGTTCAACGTCACTCAGCAGCAGCTGATTGGCGATATACCGCGCGGTAAACGTCTGGTCGTACAGATGCAGGAAACCTTCCGTGAGAAGCGCCAGCCGGCGTTTGTCGACAAACTGGACGCCTGGCAACTGGCGGAAAAAGCAGGCCTCGCCCTGCCGCCGGTGATGGTCTACGCCGATGACGTCACCCACGTATTAACCGAAGAAGGTGTCGCCTATCTGCACCGCTGCGATGGTCTGGAACAGCGCATGGCGGCCATCCGCGCCGTTGCGGGCTATACCGATATCGGCTTGGCCGCCGACCCAGCGCAAACCCAGGCGCTACGTGAGGCAGGCATCGTGAAAACCCCGGAAGATTTAGGCATTG
>NZ_PIOG01000055.1:0-773 GCF_002810545.1 Klebsiella sp. A-Nf5
CGGCAGCGCCCGCATTAACGGTGAAGTCAGCACCGTTATTGCAAACGATGCCATGACTTTTAACCCGCGTTTTCCGGTGGTATACGCCGGAGTTATCGGGCTCGAAGAGGGTTACAAAATGGCGCTAGCGGTCTATCGCACGCTGGCGATGGATAAAGACAAGCCCGTCGGCGAGAAACGTCCGCTGGTGCTGATTGTCGATACTCCCGGCAACGGGCCGGGCAAGCTGGAAGAGATCATCGGCATGAACAAAGCCACAGGCGCCTATCAGCTGGCACTGGCTGAGGCGCGCCATGCCGGACACCCGATTATCGCGATGGTCATCGGTCGCGCTATTAGCGGCGCGTTTCTCTGCCACGGTTTGCAGGCCGACCATATCCTGAGCCTGACGTCGGAATTTGGCACCATGATCCACGTAATGCCGCTGAGCAGTATCGCGCGTATTACCCGCCAGGACGTGGAGCGTCTGAGCGAGCTTTCCCGTACCAATCCGGTCTTCGCTGCCGGGCCAGAGTTCTTCTGGCAACTGGGCGGAGTGGAAGCGCTGATCAAGGCAATCCCGGAGATGAAAGAGGCGATCGTTCGCCATATCGCAGAAGTGCGCCAGCAGAAACAGGCGGCTGGCGTGACGGCGACAGGCCCGCAGGGGCGTGGGATCGCAGGCGAAGAGCGCGGCGGCAGAAAAATGCGCAACGTGATTCTGGCGCAGATGCGCGAGGAGTATCGGGCGGTCGCGGCGCGGTATCAGCCGGCCTGATTCTGGAGTACGTGCT
>NZ_PIOG01000238.1:0-772 GCF_002810545.1 Klebsiella sp. A-Nf5
GATCAGTGGCTCTTAATGATCTCTATTACCTTCCTGAACGTTTTCCCGGCATTTATCCGTGGTGGCGTAACTATCTATTATGCGACTTATGTCATGAAGGCGTCTGTCGGATTTATTACCTTCTTTATGGCGCTGGGTGTAGCCTGTAATATGCTGGGTAGTGTGCTTGCCAAACCGCTTACCGATCGCTTTGATAAGCTGGCGCTGTTCCGCATTATTAATATTATTCTCGGCATTCTGTCATTTGCGCTGTGGTTTATCGATCCGCAATCGTTGACCCCGCTGATGGCGCTATTTATCGTAATTAACGTTCTGCATTTAATTCAATCTGGCCCCATTCTGTGGGCGATGATGTCCGATGTCGATGACTACGGTGACTGGAAGTTCGGTAAGCGCCTGACCGGTATCTCTTTCGCGGGTAACCTTTTTATGCTCAAAATGGGGCTGGCGGTGGCTGGGGCAATCGTCGCCTGGATTCTGGCGTTTACCGGTTATGTCGCGAATGAGCCTCAGCAAAATAGTAAGACCATTCAAGGCATTATCATGATGTTCTCACTGTTGCCGATGGTGAGTTATTTCATCAGCGCGTATCTGGTGCGCTACTTCAAGCTGAATAACGCGTTCCTTGAAAAAATTAAAGCCGATCTTGCAAAACGTGAACTGGAAAAAGGACGTGGTTAATAGGTAGGGGGGTAGGGCATCAGTATTATTTATCATTCAATATCAGTCTTAATCAAATTAGAATATTTAAGTGATTTTCTGTTCATATCAG
>NZ_PIOG01000150.1:0-626 GCF_002810545.1 Klebsiella sp. A-Nf5
AATTTATTTTTGATCAGGAGGGTCGCCTTTGATAAGCAAACTTTCGGGTATAGGTTGAGGTTTTAACCTGTCAATAAGAGCATTAATCTGTACTGAATCTGATGATGCCCCGATAGCAATTGCATATGTTTTCCCGTCATACTTATGTTGAACAACGTCAAAAACCAAGACTGGCCTAACGGTGGCTGGCTCATTGGCAGACTCAACAGTTAACTCAGTAACCCGTAATTTATCAGGAGCACTTACGGTTGAGACGGCCTAAATTTTATGGTTCCACGGGCAATGCCCGGTCTTCCTGGCTCAAACTTGCATTTCCTGATTGCTGATCTAGTTTCTCTAAAAAAGATCTCAGTACCGGTTGTCTCAACAGAAGTAACCTCCCCTTTTTCATTTACTGTGGCAAAATATGTTACAGTGCCGCTATTCTTATTAGCCATAGCAGAAGCTGGATAATAAGGGAAAGGGCAGCTTATGCGCACAGGTGATATTTCTTCTTTATTTTCAACAGCAAACGCTACATTTGATATTAGAACAGCACAAACCAGAGGTAATGTTTTTTTCATAAACGATACCAACTTTTGTTTTCCTTGTATCCCTAGGCTACTGGAAGTTGAGAGTTCCTAGGC
>NZ_PIOG01000274.1:0-32711 GCF_002810545.1 Klebsiella sp. A-Nf5
CATTTTCAACAAACTGGAAAAAGTTTACTCCAACGGGTTTAAAGCGGTGCATGGTATCGACCTGAAGATTGCCGATGGCGAATTTATGGTGATCGTCGGCCCCTCCGGCTGCGCCAAATCGACCACCCTGCGCATGCTGGCGGGTCTGGAAACCATCAGCGGCGGCGAGGTGCGGATTGGGGACAAAATCGTCAACAACCTGGCGCCAAAATCACGTGGCATCGCGATGGTGTTCCAGAACTACGCTCTCTATCCGCATATGACGGTGCGCGAAAACCTCGCCTTCGGCCTGAAGCTGAGCAAGCTGCCGAAGGCGCAAATCGACAGACAGGTGGAAGAAGCGGCGAAAATTCTCGAACTGGAAGAACTGCTCGATCGCCTGCCGCGCCAGCTCTCCGGCGGCCAGGCGCAGCGCGTGGCGGTGGGTCGGGCGATCGTCAAAAAACCGGACGTTTTCCTGTTCGACGAACCGCTCTCCAACCTTGACGCCAAACTGCGCGCCTCGATGCGGATCCGCATTTCCGATCTGCATAAGCAGTTGAAAAAATCCGGCAAACCGGCGACCACCGTCTACGTCACCCACGATCAGACGGAAGCGATGACCATGGGCGACCGCATCTGCGTGATGAAGCTCGGCCACATTATGCAGGTTGATACGCCAGACAATCTCTACCACCAGCCGAAAAATATGTTTGTCGCCGGGTTCATCGGCGCGCCGGAGATGAATATTCGCCCCAGCCAGCTGGTTGAGCACGACGGTCGCCTGCATCTGACGCTGGGCGATCAGCGACTGCCGCTCAACGACCTGCTGCAAAGCAAAGTTGAGACCCATAAGAATCAGCAGGTTTTCTTTGGCGTGCGCCCGGAGTTTGTCTCTCTCTCCGATGAACCCTTTGCCGAGGGTTCCTGCACGGGTGAAATGGTACGTGTGGAAAACATGGGACATGAATTCTTTGTTTATCTGAAGGTTGCTGATTATGAGCTGACCGCCCGCGTGCCGTCCGATGAAGCGAAACCCATGCTCGAGAAGGGCCTTCATCGCAAGGTGTATTTCAAATTTGATCTCAATAAGTGTCACATCTTTGACGCGAAAACCGAACAGAACCTCTCTCTGTGAACACTGGAGTATTAAAATGAAAAACGTGCTTTTAAGCGCCGTCATCTCCGCCACTCTGGGCCTTACCGCATTACCTTCAATGGCGAAGGATGTCGACCTTCGTATGTCCTGGTGGGGGGGCAACGGCCGCCATCAGGTCACCCTCAAGGCGCTGGAGGAATTCCACAAACAACATCCAGATATCAACGTCAAAGCAGAATACACCGGCTGGGACGGCCATCTTTCGCGCCTGACCACCCAGATTGCCGGCGGCACTGAGCCTGACGTGATGCAGACCAACTGGAACTGGTTGCCGATCTTTTCGAAAAATGGCGATGGCTTTTACGATCTCAATACCCTGAAAGACGAGATCGACCTCAGCCAGTTCGATGCCAAAGAGCTGCAGTCCACCACGGTCAACGGCAAGCTTAACGGTATTCCCATTTCCGTCACCGCCCGCGTCTTCTACTTTAACGACGAAGCGTGGAAAAAGGCGGGCATCGCCTTCCCGAAAACCTGGGATGAGCTTATGGCGGCGGGCAAAACCTTCGAAAGCAAGCTCGGGAAACAGTACTACCCGGTCGTGCTCGAACACCAGGACGTGCTGGCGCTGCTCAACTCTTATATGGTGCAAAAATACAATCAGCCGGCCATCGATGAGAAGGGTCGCAAATTCTCCTACAGCAAAGCGCAGTGGGCAGATTTCTTCGGCATGTATAAGAAGCTTATCGACAGCCATGTGATGCCGGACACCCGCTACTATGCCTCATTTGGCAAGAGCAACATGTACGAGATGAAGCCGTGGATCCAGGGTGAATGGGGCGGCACCTACATGTGGAACTCCACCATCAACAAATATTCCGATAACCTGAAGCCGCCGGCGAAGCTGGTGCTGGGGGAATACCCGATGCTGCCGGGCGCCACTGATGCCGGACTGTTCTTCAAGCCTGCGCAAATGTTGTCGATTGGCAAATCGACGAAAAACCCGCAGGCGGCGGCGAAAGTGATTAACTTCCTGCTGAACAGTAAAGAAGGGGTGGATATTCTCGGACTGGAGCGTGGGGTACCACTGAGTAAAGCGGCGGTCAACTACCTGACCGAGGACGGGATCATCAAAGCCGACGATCCGGCGGTGTCTGGCCTGAAACTGGCACAATCCCTGCCCACGACCCTGCCGGTCTCCCCGTACTTCGACGACCCGCAGATTGTCGCCCAGTTCGGCACCACCCTGCAGTACATCGACTACGGTAAAAAGTCGGTGGAAGAAGCGGCCGAGGACTTCCAGCGCCAGACCGACCGCATTCTGCGCCGCGCGATGCGCTAACCTGCCCGTCTGAACGCTCCCGCGGCATCCGCCGCGGGAGAGCCTGCCTGAGTATCCTGTCAGAAAAAATATTTAAAACGCACCCGAGCGCCGTAGCGTTCATCGGGATTCCCGCTCTTCGCTGCCGTGGAATCGAGCCACGAAGCATAGGCGCCAAGGTAAATATTGAAGTTCGGCATCGCCATAATATTCGGCAACTGCCAGGAGGTGTGCAGGGTATGGATGTCATAGCGCCCCGGCGCGAGAATTGCGCAGTTGCCATCACATTCGCTGGTCACCCCGGCCATATTGAACTGGTCGATTTTGTTATGCGCGTAGATATAGCCCAGCTCTACGCGATGCCAGAGGGCGTTAATTCCGGCGCTGAAGTCGGTTTCGTCCGCCGCGTCCAGCAGGGCGGTACTCAGATTGACCACCGCCCCATCCTGCGGGTCGCTTTTCAGGGTGTTCCAGCTCATGGTCAGCCCGTAGCCGGTGCGGTTTGACTGGTCGACCCAGCGTCCGCTCTGGTTCTGATAGCCGTAAGCATTGTTGACGAGGTTGCTCTCTACGGCCGCGGCCGCCGACCAGGCGCCGGACTGCCACACCGCCACCGGCCGCACGTACACCACATTTTTGCGGTTTTCCAGCGCGTTACCGTGATAGTTCTGATCGACAAACAGCGAACTGCCGTCCTCCACCAGGGTATTAACCTCGAAATACCAGTTATCCACCGTTTTGCTGAACAGAAGGTTGCCGCCGCTGCTGCTGCGCCCGCGTCCCTCTTTCATCATGTAAATATAGCCATAGCCGTCGGAATAGAGATCGTTAGCGGTATTGCCCGAATATTCAATAAAGGTGTCCTGATTCAGGGGGAACATATCCCAGGCTTCAAAGCGGCCTATTTTTATTTCCCAGTCATCCTGCTGACCAAAGAAAAATACCGCATCGTCGAGATTCATTTTGCCATCCATATCCGCCAGGGGCTGTACGCTGAATCCGGCATATTTCCCATCAGCGCCATTACGCCTGCCGTCAATCCCCAGCAGAATACGACCATTAATATCCCAGCGTTCTTTATCGCCCGGCGCCCAGCTTTTATTCGCGCTGGTTTTGACCGACGTCAGACTGCCGGTGCGGCTGGCGCCATCGAGGTTAAATTCGACGTCGCCATAAAATTTTAATTCGCCATTGTCGTTTAGCTGCAGGCGCGGCGTAGCCGGCGCCGCGCGGGCGACCGTCGTGGCCTGCTGCTGGCCTTTCAGTGTCTTAATTTCCGCCTCTGCGCTGGCGGCGCGCGCCTCCGTTGCCTTTAACCGCTGCTCCATTTGCGCCAGTCGCTCCTCCAGCGATAACGGCGCCTGCGCCATAACGGATGGCAGATACAGAGACGTGAGAAAACACCCGACCCAGATTTTATTCATCGGTAAACCCTTTTATTATGGAATGAACTGAATTTGTTATTAATGGGTAACGCACGACGATGCAGGCAATAATAACCCGCCCATCGTCAAAGACGGGTTATTAACGACAACAGCCTTATTATTATTCGAGCTGCCAGGCGCCGGCTTCAGTTAATGCAGCTGAGCCGCTCCAGGCAAATAACGCTAATTCACGGCAAGGGACCTGCGGATAGATACGGCTGCTCAGGCAGGCTTCGCCATCATTGACGAAAACCTCAACCGAAGAGCTATCGAAAAATATCCGCAGGTTGAGATCCGCCCCGGCGGTCAACGGCACGCTGCGCGTCCCGCACAGGCCAAACTGCGGATAATGCCGCTCCAGCACCAGACGCTGCTGTTGGGCATCCACGTAGATGCGCAGGCCATCGCCAAAGCGCAGACCATACTGCTCAGCGCTGCTGCGGGCGCAGTCCCAGCGCAGGTGCACCTCCATCGCCTCGCAGTTGTCGACCATCGTCGTCTGCTGGTTGTTCAGGGTGCTGACCGGCCACGGGAACCAGGCGCCACGCAGGCTCTCCACTTCTTTCGCCGGGCGCATCTGCAGGCGGTTATCCGCGCTCAGGCTCAGCTCGCGCGGCAGGGAGAGCATGCCCGCCCAGCCGTCCTGCTGCTCCGGCAGCGGCGATTCCCACATATCCAGCCAGCCAATCACGATCCGCCGGCCATCGGGGGTGGCGAAGCTTTGCGGGGCATAGAAATCGTGGCCGTGGTCCATCTCCCGGAAGTCGCCGTGGCGAATAAAACGCTGCCCCGGCTGCCACTCGCCGATCAGATAGCCGCTCTGGAACAGGTTGCGGTTGCGGAACCCTTCGGCCTGCATCCCCTGTGGGGAAAACATCAGGACGCGCTTACCGTTGAGGGTGAAGAAGTCCGGACACTCCCACATGTAACCCATGGTGCTTTCCGCTTCATCCAGCACGCCCGCATCCTGCCACTGGCGCAGATCGGTTGAACGGTACAGCCGCACCTGGCCGGTATCGCCTTCACGCGCGCCGACGATCATGTACCAGCTATCCCCTTCCCGCCAGACCTTCGGGTCGCGGAAGTGGTGCATGCCTGGAGGGGTGTCGACCACCATCCCCTGGCGCTCAAAGTGGATCCCGTCGCGGCTGGTGGCCAGACACTGCACCTGATACAGATTGGCTTCGTCGCCAGGATCGCCGTGGAACTTATGCCCGGTGTAAATCAGCGCCAGGGTATCGCCATCGACCACCGCCGAACCGGAGAAGCAGCCGTCTTTATCTTCCGGCCCTTCCGGCGCCAGCGCCACCAGCAGGTGCTCCCAGTGCACCAGATCCTTACTGCGCGCGTGCCCCCAGTGCATCGGCCCCCACTGGGTGGAATACGGGTGATGCTGATAAAAGGCATGGTACCAGCCGTCGAACCACACCAGACCGTTTGGGTCGTTAATCCATCCGGCGCGGGCCGCCAGGTGATAGTGTGGATACCAGCGCAGATTAAGCGCCTGGCGTTGTTTCTGCAGTACCTGTTCAGCCCGGGAGATTGTGTAAGTCATCATTTTCACTCTTTTTGATTCAGATAGCGGTAGGTTGCGACACCAGCGGATCGGCCGAGGATTTACCGGAGCGCAACAAGAAGATGGAGATAAAGGTGGTGCAGAACACCAGCAGGCCCATGATCAGATAGGACTGGGCGAAGCCATATTTTTCATAGCTGTAGCCCGCCAGCGGCGACAAGATGCTGGCAATGATCGAGCTGGTGCAGGCGAAACCCACCAGATAGAGGGTGGAGGAGAGGCGTTTATCGAAGTTGATGCTGTTGTACTTAAAGATAGCCACCAGCAGTATCGGCAGCTCCACCGCGTGCAGCAGTTTGGTAATGGAGATCAGCAGCGGCCCCTCCACCAGGCCGGAAGCCACCATGCGCATCGCCATCACCATGCCGGCAAAAATCAGGCCGTTCTTGGCACCGATGCGGTTCACCAGCCACGGCGCGCAGAACATGCCGGCCGCCTCGAGGAACACCTGGAAGGAGTTGAGATAACCATACATCTCATTGCCTTCCTGCAGGGTCGCGAACTGCGATGAGAAATAGACCGGGAACTGCTGGTCATAGACGCCGTAGATGCAGGTGCCGATGACGAAAAAGACCAGCGCCCAGAACCGCGGCAGCGTCAGCAGACGCAGCGCATCTTCCAGCGTCACCTTGCCGCCCGATACCGCTTCCTGCATCGCATGCGGCGCCGAGGAGACCCGCAGCCGCGCCAGCAGGATAAAGAACACCAGCCCGGAGCAACTGGCGACGAGGAAGTTAAGCTGCGGATTGATGTTAAACAGCAGGCCGGCGAAGAAGGTGGCCACCGCCCAGCCAAGCGAGCCCCACATCCGTGCCCTGCCGAATTCAAACTGGCTCTGACGCGCCACGCGCTCGGTATAGGATTCCAGCACGCCAATACCGCCGTTAAAAGTCAGGCCGATGTAGATCCCGCCGAAGATGCTGCCTAACAGGACGTTAATCTTCAGCAGGTGGCCGAACAGCAGATACGCCGGACCGGAGAGGATCAGCAGCGCGGTGATATACCAGAGCAGATGTTTGCGCAGCCCCAGCTTATCCTGGATGAAACCATAGCAAACTTGCGCAAACAGCGCGGAAACCGACAGTACGGCGTAGATGAAGCCGGTATCGCCAGCCTTCAGCCCAACCTCCTGGTGAAGCCAGATGGAGAGCAAGGAGCCGGATGACGACCAGGTCACGAAAAAGAAAAACAGTAAGGCACTGAGCAACGGGTAGCTATGTGAGTGATGCGCTTTCATCATGACATTCTCGTGTTAGAGGAATGCGATTATGGTAACGTTAACAAAAAACAAAACGCAGGGGGATTTGCTGCGATACATGATGTTAATCACAAAAGTTAACGTTAACATAATGGAGATGCGATCGCGATCAAATATTAACCGCAACAGCGCTCACGACGGCGATAGCAGAAAATCGTTTCACTCTTTTACATCAGCGACTTAGTTGTATAGCCTGTACTCTGCAGCCACGGCGGAGGAAAAAATGGCGTCTCTGAAAGATGTAGCAAAACTGGCGAATGTATCTCTGATGACCGTCTCGCGGGCGCTGAACACCCCGGAGCGGCTCAAGCCGGAGACCCTGGCCCGCGTGCAGGCCGCCATCGCCGAGACCAACTACGTCCCCGACCTGTCGGCGAAGAAGATCCGCGGGGCGCGCGCCACCCCCAGCACCATCGGCGTGCTGGCGCTGGATACCGTCACCACACCCTTTTCGGTGGAGATCACCCTCTCGATCGAAGAGACCGCCCGCGCCCATGGCTGGAACAGCTTTGTGGTCAACATGTTTTCGGACGATAGCCCGGAAGCGGTGGTCGACCTGCTCCTCTCCCACCGTCCGGACGGCATCATCTTCACCACCATGGGCCTGCGCCAGGTGCCGCTGCCGGACAAACTGCTGACCCTGCCCTGCGTGCTGGCCAACTGCGAAAGCCTCAGCCAGCCGGTGGCCAGCTATATCCCGGACGATGAACAGGGCCAGTACGACGCGGTAAAAGCCCTGCTTGCCGCTGGCTATCGTCGTCCGCTGTGCCTGCACTTACCCGCCAGCCAGCTGGCGACGATCCGCCGCCGCCAGGGGCTGGAGCGCGCCTGCCGGGAGGCGGGTATCGAACCGGACCATCTGATCCATTCGTATATGGGCCAGGGCGATGAGCATTACCACGATATCCCGACGGTGGTGCTGGCGCATATCCGCGAGGGTAAACCTGGCTTTGACTCGGTGATCTGCGGCAACGATCGCATCGCGTTTATGGTCTATCAGACGCTGCTGGGTCAGGGGTTACGCATTCCACAGGACGTGGCGGTGGTGGGATACGACAATATGGTGGGCATTGGCGATCTATTTCTGCCGCCGCTCTCCACGGTGCAGCTGCCGCACTACGACATCGGGCGCCTGAGCGCCCTGCATATCATTCATGGCGACAACCATCGGGAGACGCGCAAAGTCGCCAGCCCGTGGTTGCCGCGCGCCTCACATTAACGGTTACCGATGTTGCGCAGCTTCTCGCCCGCCATCAGGTTGCGCTCAATGTGCTCGAGGGTGACATTCTTGGTTTCCGGGATCAGCCAGAAGGTGACGCCGATAAAGGCCACGTTGAGCACCGTGTAGAGCCAGAAGGTGCCGGCGGCGCCAATCGCGTCAAGCAGCGTCAGGAAGGTGGCGCCGATGATCATGTTCGACACCCAGTTGGTGGTGGTCGAGCAGGTGATACCGAAATCGCGGCATTTCAGCGGCTGGATCTCGGAGCAGAGGATCCACACCACCGGCGCCGCGCTCATCGCATACCCGGCAATACACATCATGGTCATGCCGACGGAAAGCCAGGAGAGGCCGCTGGAGGCTGTGCCATTGTCGAACTGCATCAGGCAGTAGCCCAGCACCAGGGTGCCCAGCGCCATCACGCTAAAGCCGATTTTCAGCGCCGGCTTACGACCCGCTTTATCCACCGTGAACACCGCAATAAAGGTGGCAAACATAAAGGTCAGGCCCACCACCAGGGTGGCGATCATCTGCTGTTCGGTAGTGGTAAAGCCCGCCATTTTAAAGATACGCGGCGCGTAGTACATGATGATGTTCATGCCGGTAAACTGCTGCATCGCCTGTAGCAGCATGCCAAGGAACACCGCCCGGCGCACGTTACGATTGATCTTAAACAATGCCCAGCCGCCCTGCTTCAGCTTCAGGCTCTCGCGGATCTCGTTAAGTTCATCGCGCGCCTTTTCCGAGGTATCGCGCAGCATCCGCAGCACCTCTTCCGCTTCGATATGACGCCCCTTCTCCGCCAGCCAGCGCGGGCTGTTCGGCAAAAAGACCACCAGAATAATCAGGATCACCGCCGGCAGCGCCAGCACGCCTAACATGGCGCGCCAGTTACCGCTGTAGCTAAAGGCGGTATCGGAAAGAAACGCCAGCACAATGCCGAGGGTCACCATCAGCTGATACATACTGATCATTTTCCCGCGCACGTTCTCACTGGCCATCTCGGAGAGATACAACGGCGCGGTATAAGAAGCGATCCCGACGGCCACCCCCAATACCACGCGGGCCATCAGCAGCACCTCCACGCTGGCGGCAAAAGCGGAGCCGATAGAGCCGGCAACAAAGAGCACAGCCCCCGCCATCAGGCTGTATTTACGGCCAAGGCGGAACGACAGCCAGCCATTAAACAGCGCACCGATCGCCGCCCCCAACATCATACTGCTGACCACCCACTCCTGAAGCTGGCTGGATAAGGTGAAGTGGTCGGTAATAAAGGGTAGCGCCCCGGATATCACGCCGATATCCAGGCCAAAGAGCAACCCCGCCACCGCCGCAGCGATAGAAACAAACCAGTTCATCCGCCGGGTGTCACGTTGCGTCCGCGGCGTTAATGCAGAGTCGTTACTGATTGAAGTCATTTTTATTCCTGCCACACAGAGAAAGACATAGGACGAAAGTACGTGACTGGCGGAGGAGTTTGTCAGGCTGGATAAGCCAAAGATATGGACTATTTTGCTGGCAGGAGAGGTTTTGTGATGGACATTAAACTTTCGAAGTAACAAAAAATGCCTTTGTCATAGTGAATAGCCCTGTTCATACAGGGCAGTAACATTAATCAGGCGATATGGAATATGGACGATTATCACTTCTTGATATGGACAATAATTGCTCACTCGGCCGGTGCGATACTCACCGCCCCGGCCGTCGCGGAGGGAGGTTAGCGCGCCAGCCAGCCGCCGTCCACCGCCACCGTGTAGCCATTGATGTAATCGGAAGCTGGGGAGGCAAGGAATACCACCGGCCCCATCAGATCGGCCGGCAGGCCCCAGCGCCCGGCGGGAATGCGGTCGAGAATTTCGCTGCTACGCTGCTCGTCGGCGCGCAGCTGCTGGGTGTTATTGGTCGCCATATACCCCGGGGCGATGGCGTTGACGTTGATATTGTGTTTGGCCCATTCGTTCGCCAGCAGGCGGGTCACGCCCATCACCGCGCTTTTGGACGCCGTATACGATGGCACGCGGATCCCGCCCTGGAAAGACAGCATGGAGGCGATGTTAATGATTTTCCCGCCGTTGCCCTGGGCGATAAAGTGCTTCGCCGCCGCCTGGGACATAAAAAATACGCTCTTGATGTTCAGGTTCATGACGTCGTCCCAGTCCTTTTCGCTGAACGCCAGCGCGTCCTCACGGCGGATCAGCCCGGCGTTATTGACGAGAATATCAATATGGCCGAACTCGGCCACCGCACGCTCCAGCAGCTGGGGGATACCGTCGATCTGGCGCAGGTCGGCGGTCAGGCTGAGAAAGCGGCGTCCCAGCGCCGTCACCCGCTCGATGGTTTCCACTGGCTCGACGATATTGATACCAACAATATCGCAACCCGCTTCCGCCAGCCCGAGGGCCATTCCCTGACCTAAACCGGTATCGCATCCGCTCACGACGGCCACTTTTCCCTGCAGGGAGAATGCATCAAGAATCATAATGTGTTCCTTAATCGTTCAGAGCCTGCTGCATGCAGGCAAGGTTCTCTCGGCCCGGCCAACGCCGATGGCGGAGCTGAGCGTGGGGCGAACTCTCGGGCATAGCCCACCATAATGAAAATAAAACAGAGTTCCGTTTTGCTGATGGGAGCCATCTTAGCCCCGCCCCTTGTCATTTTCAATGATAATTAAAACGATGTTTCATTTTTTATGATGTCGATTGCAAAAAAAGAAAAAGCGAAGGCACCTGGCGGCATGCGCCGGGCCGGAAGCGATTTTAAAAGGATGATGATTCAATCGGTTGTCTGGAAAGACGGCAGAAGACAGGCCAACAGGTCGCTGAAAATGCGGGAATTACGCTGAACTGCGTGAGGCATCACAAATAATGAAACGATGTTTTGATAAATTAACACTCATCTTTTAAAACACATCACTCAGCGACACGCCTCTGGTCCAGCGGCATCGCAGGAAAGAAAGGAGCACTACATGGCTAAAGGCATGCGGGTCAAACTGAATTATCAGGTCAGCCACGATCCGGATACCGGAGCGGAAGTTACCCGCTTAACCCCTCCGGAGGTCACCTGTCATCGCAACTACTTCTATCAGAAGTGTTTTTTTAACGATGGCAGCCATTTACTGTTCGCCGGCGAGTTTGACGGCCACTGGAACTACTATCTGCTGAATATCGCCAGCGCCGAGGCCATCCAGCTGACGGAAGGCGCCGGGGATAACACCTTCGGCGGCTTCCTCTCCCCGGACGATAAGTCGCTTTACTATGTGAAAAATGACCGCACCCTGCTGGAGGTGAACCTGACCACCCTCGCCGAGCGCGAAGTTTATCGCGTCAGTGATGACTGGGTCGGCTACGGCACCTGGGTGGCAAACAGCGATTGCAGCAAACTGGTGGGCATTGAGATTGCGAAAAGCGACTGGACGCCGCTCAACGACTGGCAGATTTTCCATGACTTCTTCCACAAAGGACCGCACTGCCGCCTGCTGCGCGTCGACCTGCACAGCGGAGAGAGCCAGGTGATCCATGAGGAAAAAATCTGGCTGGGACACCCGATCTATCGTCCCTTCGACGACCACACCGTCGCCTTCTGCCATGAAGGGCCGCACGATCTGGTGGATGCCCGCATGTGGCTGGTCAATGAAGATGGCAGCCACGTCCGCAAAGTGAAAACGCATGCCCCGGGCGAAAGCTGCACCCATGAATTCTGGGTACCGGACGGTTCGGCGCTGATCTACGTCTCCTATCTGAAAGGTCAGCAGGGGCGGACTATCTATCGCTTTGATCCCGAAAGCGGCGTCAACGAGGCCCTGATGACGATGCCGGCCTGCTCGCATCTGATGAGCAATTTCGACGGCACGCTGCTGGTGGGCGATGGCTCAGGGACCCCGGTGGATGTCAAAGATACCGGCGGCTACTCCATTGATAACGATCCTTATCTGTATGTCTTTAACGTGGCGCAAAAACGCTACTTCCGCGTCGCGCGTCATGATACCTCGTGGGCGACGGTGGCCAACAGCCGTCAGGTGACTCACCCACACCCCTCGTTTACCCCGGACGACAGCGCCATTCTGTTCAGCTCCGATAAAGACGGTAAACCGGCCATCTATATCGCGAAATTACCCGAGCATCCGCCAATGCTGAGCGCCTGATCCACGCCACACGTCTTTCTGTCACTGGCCTTGCCCTCCTTCGCGGAGGGCTTTTTTGTCCCTTCTCTTTCACCCATAAAAAACCCCGGCTGACGGCGCCGGGGAAAACAAACGATGAGGGCTGAATGGTCTGTCAGAACGAGTAGGCAACCCCAACGCGGAAGCGGGTCTGACGATCGCTGCGGTCGTTCACCCCGACGTTGCCAATTTCACCATACGGTGACCAGTTGTTATCCAGCTTATAAGCCACCTTCACGTTATATTCCTGCGAGTAGGGTTTGTTGTCGTTACGGCTGACCCCTTCGGAACTGCGGGCATAGACATAGTTCAGCTCTGTACGCCAGTCGCCGAGCGCAAACCCGGCCCACGCGTCGCCGCGGTTAACTTTGTCATCATCTTTGCCGGCGTTGTTCGGATAGCGGGTGTATTCATAGCGATAGCGAGCGGCGACATAGAAGCCGTTGTCGAAGCTGTATTGCACGTGGAGGTGCGGCTTGTAGATGGAGCGGCTGTCGTTGCTCTCAATGGTAAACCCGGGGGTGAGGAAAAAGTTCGACGTTGCTTTCCAGCGCCAGCTGATGGTGTCTTCATGACCATTACCCACCACGTCTGAATAGGGCTGCGAGCCGTTGTCTCCACCCGAACGCCATTTGGCCTCGACGGTAAAGCCTAGCCCGTTGGCAAAACGGTGGGAAACGGAGACGCGGTCGGCATTACTTTTATCGCTCTTGCCGCCATCAATAAATTCATGACGTAAATCTATCGTTACCGCAGTCGCCGCAAAAGACATACCACAGAGGGCGGCCAGAACCAGAGATCGTTTTAACATAGGGTACCCCTTATAATAAATAAAATGTCATTTCGTTTTTATGAAACGTTATTTTATTTTTTAAGCACCTTAGTTTTAGTGACCAGGATCGTAGTTATTTGTTTCAAAAAATGTGGCACAACAAGACGTGACGGAGCTCAATAAATTCGCTGAGGGGAAAGTGAAATACAGGAGAAAAAAGCAGGGTTCGGCAAAGCGCGGCGCATAAAAAAGCCTCCCGCAGGAGGCCATGGTCAGTGAGGTGTGACTGTCGGCGCATCAGGCGCGCTCTACCGCCAGCGCCACGCCCTGACCGCCGCCGATGCACAGCGTCGCCAGCCCTTTACGTGCATCACGCTTGATCATTTCATGCACCAGCGACACCAGAATCCGGCAGCCGGAGGCGCCGATGGGGTGGCCGAGGGCGATCGCGCCGCCGTTGACATTGACCCGCCGTTCATCCCACTCCAGTACCCGGCCAACCGAGATCGCCTGAGCGGCGAAGGCCTCATTGGCTTCGATCAGATCGACGTCGTCCAGCCGCCAGCCGGCCCGCTCCAGACAGCGACGGGTGGCGTGAACCGGGGCAATACCCATCAACGCCGGATCGACCCCGACGCTGGCGAAGGCGCGGATCCGCGCGAGGATCGGCAGCCCCAGTTCAAGGGCTTTGGCTTCACTCATCATCATGACCGCCGCCGCGCCGTCGTTGATGCTGGAGGCGTTGCCGGCGGTCACCGACCCGAGGCGGTCGAAGGTAGGCTGCAGGCTGGCCAGCCCTTCCGCGCTGGCATCCACCCGCGGTTGTTCATCGGTATCCACAGTGCGCGCGGCGCCGTTATGCTCGGTGATAACCGGGACAATCTCGTCGCGAAAGCGGCCGGAATCAATCGCCTTGCGTGCCTTGTGCTGCGAGCTGAGCGCCCAGGCGTCCTGCAGTTCGCGGCTGATGCCGTATTCCCGGGCGAGGTTTTCCGCCGTGACGCCCATATGATAATCGTTGAAGGCATCCCACAGGCCGTCATGCACCAGGCTGTCAATCAGCTGGCTGTTGCCCAACTGGGCGCCGGTGCGGCTGTCGGTGAGCACATGCGGGGCACGGCTCATGTTCTCCTGGCCGCCGGCGATCACCACATCCGCTTCCCCACACTGGATCGCCTGGGTGGCGAGGTGCAAAGCCTTCAGGCCGGAACCGCAGACGTCGTTGATGGTAATGGCCGATACGGTGTTAGGCAGCCCGCCGCGAATCGCGGACTGCCGCGCGGGGTTTTGCCCGGTACCGGCGGTCAGCACCTGGCCGAGGATCACCTCATCCACACTCTGCGGATCGATCCCTGTCTGCTCAACCAGCGCTTTCAACACCACGCTCCCCAGCTCGACGGCTGAATGGCGCGATAAGGCGCCCTGAAAGCAGCCAATCGGCGTTCGCAGCGCCCCGACGATCACGACATCCTTCATCCTCTACCCCTGCCCGTGCTTTTGCGCAAAGAAACAGCGATATACTAGATAATTGTTATCAAAAAACTTTGTAATTGTTTAAAAAAAGTGAAGCCAATCACAAAGAAACCGCTTTTTATTAACGTTCACGCCGCTGCAGATGCTCACGCAGCCAGCTGCCAGCTGCCCCCGGCGGCGTTTTCTTATTCCACAGCAGATCGACCGAAATCGCCCGCGGCCAGCCGGGAATATCAAGCGCCACCAGCCCGCCCTGTGGGGCAAACTCCGCCACCAGCGCACAGGGCAGAATGCACCAGCCGAATCCCTGCACTGCCATGCTGAGCAGCAGCAGGTAGTTTGGCGCCGACCAGACCTGACCTGCGGCAGGTTCGGTAGCGCTGGCCAGAAAGGTGCTCAACCGCAGCTCACGCCAGCTGCGCAGCTCATCCCAGACGACCTTGCCCTGCGTCGCCAGCGGATGGTCAGGCGCCACGTAAATGCCCATCGCCGTCTGCAGCGGCAGGCGGGTGCTGCCGATGTCGGCCGGGTAGCGATCTCTGGCCTCAATCAGCCCCACCTGGGCGCGGGCTTTTTGCAGGAGATCGATCACATCCTCGTCTTCGCCAATCAAACACTCAAACTCGGTGTGGGGGAAGCGGCGGTCAAACTGCACCAGCAGATCTTCCAGCACGTCCGGGTGCAGGGTGTCCGAGAGCACGAAGGTCAGCCGCGGTTCCGTCTCACCGGCGAGCGACACCGCCAGCTCATCCAACCGCTCGCTGGCGGCGAGGATCGCTTTGACATAGCTCAGCACCTGCTCCCCCTGCGGCGTCAGCGTCGGCTGCCGCGTTGCCCTGTCAAAGAGGGTCATGCCGAGATCGGCCTCCAGGTTGGCGATAGCGGTACTGATCGTCGACTGGCTTTTACGCAGGCGACGGGCGGCGGCGGAAAACGATCCGCTGTCGACCGCCTCCACAAAGGCGGTTAACGCTTCCGGGGAATAACGCATAATCTATCTACTTTATCGATGGTTTCTATCTTTTGTTTATCATATTTTTCCATAAAATGCCGGGTAATTTCCTGTTCAGGCTATAACTGGAGGTCGCTCGCCATGCAACAGATCCCTCATCAGCGCAAGACGCTCACGGAACGCGTTATCCACGCCATCACCTTCGAAGGACTGGCGACGCTGATCCTCGCCCCTACCGCCGCCTGGCTGATGCAGCGCTCGGTCGTCGAGATGGGCGGGCTGAGCATTCTGCTCGCCACCCTGGCGATGGTATGGAACATCATCTACAACGCGGCGTTCGATCGCCTGTGGCCGGTCTCCCGCTTTCCCCGCCAGCTGAAAGTACGTGCGCTGCACGCGCTGGGCTTTGAGACCGGCTTCGTCATCATTGGCGTCACCATGGTGGCCATCGTGCTGGGCGTATCGCTGCTGCAGGCGTTTATGCTGGAGATCGGCTTCATGCTCTTCTTCCTGCCCTACACCATGGCGTTTAACTGGGTATGGGACACCCTACGCGAGCGCGTTATCCGCCGCCGCCGCCCACGCCAGCCGGCGCGCGGGTAGCGCCCCGGGCGGATCCTCCACGATCCGCCGCGACTTTATCACCAAAAACTATCGCAACAGACGAACCATAAATATGGTAAATTGCACTCCTTTTTTTTGGTTTACCGGTTGATAAAGTCGCATAATGTCTAAAATTTGGTCTAAAGAAGAAACTCTATGGAGTTTTGCCTTATATGGCACTGCAGTAGGCGCTGGGACGCTATTTCTACCGATCCAGCTGGGTTCGGCTGGCGCCATTGTCCTTTTCATCACCGCGCTGGTCGCCTGGCCGCTCACCTACTGGCCTCACAAAGCGCTGAGCCAGTTTATTCTCTCGGCCAATATCGCGCCGGGAACCGGGATCACCGGCGCAGTCAATCACTACTATGGTAAGAAAATTGGCAACCTGATCACCGGCCTCTATTTCCTCGCCTTCTTCGTCGTGGTGCTCATCTATGCCGTGGCCATCACCAACTCGCTGGCCGAGCAGGTGGCACACCGTACGCCGGTGACCCCCGCACTGCGCGCGCTGCTAAGCCTGGGCGTCGTGCTGGTCCTCAACCTGATCTTTCTCATGGGACGGCAGGTCACCATCAGGGTAATGGGCTTTCTGGTCTTCCCGCTTATCGCCTGCTTCCTGTTTCTCTCCCTCTATTTAATCCGCGACTGGCATCCCGAGCACCTCACCAGCCAGATGCAGTTCAGCACCCACACGCTCCACCAGATCTGGATCTCCATTCCCGTGATGGTTTTCGCTTTTAGCCATACGCCGATCATTTCTACTTTTGCTATCGACCAGCAGGAGAAACATGGCGACCTGGCCATGGGTAAATGCAAAAAAATCATGAAAGTGGCCTACACAATCATCTGCGCCAGCGTGCTGTTTTTCGTCTTCAGCTGTCTGCTGGCGATCCCGGCGACCTATATTGAAAGCGCCCGCGATCAGGGGGTGACCATCCTCTCCGCCCTGTCGATGGTGCCAGGCGCGCCCGGCTGGCTGGCGTTGACCGGCATCATCGTCGCCGTGGTTGCCATGTCGAAATCCTTCCTTGGCACCTACTTCGGGGTGATTGAAGGCGCCAGCGAAATCGTCAAGAGTTCGCTGGCGCTGGTCGGCGTGCGCAAGAGCCGCGCCTTCAATCGGGCGATGTCGATCCTGCTGGTCTCCGCCTTCACCTTTGCGGTGTGCTTTATCAACCCGAATGCCATTTCGATGATCTACGCCATCAGCGGGCCGCTTATCGCCATGATCCTGTTTATCATGCCCACGCTGTCCACCTGGCTTATTCCGGCGCTTAAACCGTACCGCTCGGTGGGTAACGCCATTACGCTGGTGGTCGGCCTGCTCTGCGTTTCAGTGATGTTCTTCGGCTAATCGCCTCTGGCGGCAGCGGCTTTCCTGAGCCGCTGCCGCACATTCTGACAACATTCTCGCCCTTCCCTTTCCCCTGAGCGGATTACACTTACGGCTTAGCCACCGTAAGGAGAGTTCGTATGTCCAGTGTCACCTTATCCGGTCGCGGCACGCTCGGCGATCGCCAGGTTTATCGGTTGGGTTATGGCGCGATGCAGCTGGCCGGCCCCGGCGTCTTCGGCCCGCCGAAAGATCCCGAGGAGGCGGTGCGCGTCCTGCGGGCTGCCGTCGAGGCCGGGGTAAACCATATCGATACCTCTGATTTTTACGGTCCGCATGTGACCAATCAACTGATCCGCAAAGCGCTCCATCCCTATCCTGACGACCTGTGTATTGTCACCAAGGTTAGCGCCCGCCGCGACGAGAAGGGCAACTGGCTGCCGGCCATGTCGCCTGCCGAGCTGACCCAGGCCGTCGAGGATAATTTGCGTAACCTGGGGCTCGACGTGCTGGAGGTGGTGAACCTGCGCAGTATGTTCAGCCCCCACGGCCCGGTGGAAGGCTCGCTGGAGGCGCCGCTCACTACCCTGCTGGAGCTCAAAGCGCGGGGATTGATCCGCCATATCGGCCTCAGCAACGTGACGGCAAAACAGGTCGCGGATGCGCAGAAAATGACGCCCATCGTCTGCGTGCAAAACCTCTATAACATTGCCCATCGCGCCGACGACGCGCTGGTCGATGCGCTGGCCGCGCAGCACATCGCGTGGGTGCCCTTCTTCCCGCTGGGCGGTTTTACGCCGCTGCAGGCGCAGGAGCTGAACGAGGTCGCTGCCTCGCTTGAGGCGACGCCGATGCAGGTCGCCCTGGCCTGGCTGCTTCAGCGTTCACCGAATATTCTGCTGATCCCCGGCACGTCATCCCGCACGCATCTGGCGGAAAATATTGCCGCCGCGCAGCTGGTCCTGCCGGCAGACGCCCTGCGCATCCTCGATAATATCGCCACCCGCGCACGCCCCTGACCCGTGGGGAGAAAGGGGGGAACGACATCTATCCTTAATATTTGCCTGGAAAAACCTCAACACTGCTGGCACTATAGATCTTACAAATGGGGTGTGATCGACGATCGTTTTCTCATTATCCCCGTTAATCAAACTACTGTTTTTATCCTTCGACCGGTCTCCAGCATGGAGGCCGTTGTCGTTTTTGTCATGACCAAAATTTGAAACTCTTGATTACAGGAAACACAATATCGAATTCCAAGTTTATACATATCAATCTGGCTGCAAAGATAGTCAATAACATCAAACGCTCATAAAAACATCTGATTAACCCAATCAGAATGTTGCTATTGCTATAAGAAAAATCAAACGCCTCACGACAACTATTTACAAGGGAAGCACATGACAGAGGGAACGATAAAGACCAGTAAGTATGAAATTATTGCTATTTTCAGAGAGGAGTTGCGCAAACGTACTGAAATTGAAATATTTTTTAACAACACGAGTATCGTAACCCAACTGACACGTGTGGATTTTGCCGAGTTCCATATTCAGACCCATCGCAAAATCCCGCCGGGGCATAAAATTCGCTTTCTCCTGCATAGCGATTCAGGGAAAATTGAGTTTAATGCCCCCCTGACAAAACATGACAATAGCGGTGTGGATAAAGGTATCCGCTACGCCTTTTCTTTGCCTGAATGTCTGCAGGTCGTACAGCGCCGCCGCGATCCCCGCTTTCGTTTACGCCACGAACATGACTTTTATTGCCGCGGTCGCCATAAAAATGGCGAAAACTATCTTTTCGACATCAAAGACATTTCAGATGGCGGTTGCGCATTGATCACCAGGACGCCGAATCTGAAATTTCTCAACCATAACGCCTTGCTGAAAAATGCTGTGCTGATGCTTGCGGAATATGGTGAGATCACCATCGACCTGGTGGTAAAGAATGTCATTGTTATCACCCTTGATGACGCCAATGAAGAGAGTGAAAGCTACTACCAGATATCCTGTCAGTTTAAGTTCCGCCATCTCGACGACCAGCGCAGAATAGAGAAGATACTGCTGGACCTGATCTTAGAAGCCAAGCGCAAAAAGAGAATCTGATACCCTTGGACAGTATATTGCTGTACTCCAATGATAATCTCATTGGTCACTCAATCTATCACTACCTTATTGATAGCCATGAAAATACCACGCGTCTGGGTTATGGCGATGTTATCCATGGGAAACATCTACCTCTGGCCCAGACGGTTATTTTCAATTTAATTAATAAGGATATTTCTGCCATCAGAATCGTCGACCTGCTGAACGCGCTCCGCCTTTCCCTGCAGCGCTGCCAGCAGCCGGTGCTGGTAGTAAAAAGCGACATTGCCGGGCTGTGCAGAGAGTTGATAACTGTTGATAATGCTATGATTATTAGCGAAAAATGTCCGTTATCTTTTTTTTCTTCTATCGTCAAGCGCGCAGAGGGCGCCAGCGAGCTGCCACCACGAAGGTTGCGCAAACAGCTGTCGCCGCGGGAGTGCCAGATCCTCGAACTGCTGATTGCCAACAATAATAACAAGCGTATTGCCGCCCTGCTCGGCATTGCCCATAAAACGGTTCACAGCCATCGTATCCATATCATGCAAAAGCTGGGCATTGATAATTCCCGCGCCATGAACCAGCGTATTGCCGCACTCCATCAATGTTAAATTATGCTCCAGTAAATCAATAGCGGATAAAGCGTACTTATTCGCTGTTGATTTACATTTCCTGCCATTCCCATTAATCATCAGGTAGCCTATAATTAGTGTATCCTCTGCCTATTGTCTGACTAACCTCGTGATGAGGGATAATGAACACTAAAATAACCGAAGACAACATTTTATCTCGTAATGATATCGCTGTACGCTACGTCTTTCAGAAAATGTTTTCTCCACAAGGTACCTTAGTCGCGGTCGAATGCCTGAGCCGCTTCGATAATCTTCCCGTCTCTCCTGAATACTTTTTTCGTCATGCTACCGCGGCGGTTCGTGAGCGTATTTTTCTCGAGCAACTGGCATTGATTGAAAAACATAAAGAATGGTTTTTACGCAACAACATTTCCGCCACGATTAACGTCGATGACCATATCCTGAATCTGCTGCGCCAGAAGGAAATAAAAGATAAAATTACCGCACTCACCTGCGTCCATTTTGAAGTGACCGAAAACGCCGAGAATCTTCTCAATAATTCCCTGGCCGCCTGGCAAAGCCCGCAAGATACCTCGCTGTGGCTCGATGACTTCGGCTCAGGCTATGCGGGGATTAACGCCATCAGAGGTTATCATTTTGACTATGTCAAAATTGATAAAGATTTTTTCTGGCATCTGATGCGCAAAGAGTCCGGCCGCCAGTTGATGGATGCGCTGGTGACCTTTTTATCCCGCAATCATCACAATGTGATTATTGAAGGTGTGGAAAGCGAAGCCCATAAAAAATGGCTGCAGGGAATGGAGTGGTTTGCCATTCAGGGGCATTACTGGCAGGAAGTCAGTATTGAACAACTGGTCGCTGACGATATTCGCAGATAAAAAAGCCGGGGATTTCCCGGCTTTTTAACATTGCTTAATTATAAACTAATTCCCACGTTGCCCAGCTGGTAATCGGTCCGCTAGTGGCGCTTTTTGGCGTTGGGGAAACGTAGCCTACGTAATAGGTAAACAAGCCACCGCTGACCGCGCTTTCCTGCAAATGCACCTGATTTTGCTGCGGGTCCGTCGGGACAATTTTATTACTTTTATCCAGCGTATTATTATCATTGGTCGACAGTGCCAGATAAATATTCTGCGCCCCATCTGGCAAGGTATTGGCCAGATAGCCCGCATTCTCATTCCCAACCGCCGTCAGTAAAAACCCGTCGATCCAGCGAACGCTGACACGTCGCACTTCGTCCTGCGAGGCGGCCCCGCCATCATGGCGCAACTGGCAGTTTGACAGCGCCAGGGTAAAAGATTGCGGCTTCATAAACGCCCCGGCCCCGCGATCGTGTACTTCCGCCAGACTGACCGGCGCCAGCCAGACGTTGCCATTGCCGGCATGCTGACCGCCATTCAGCGCGACGCTACAGGAGATATCCGTCACCCGCCCGGCAAATTCGACCCGTCCGCGGTCATAATTAGTCTCGAAACCCCACGCCGAGGGAGCGGCGAGGCTGCCGCAGAATAGCAGCCACGCGATAGTGTGTTTCGGCAATCCCTTCATTCCCCCTCCCGTATTAATCGTACGTCAGGTTAAAGATCATATGCGACTCCACCTCGCCGGTGCTGGTCGTCGGCCCATACTGATAAAAGCGCGCGTGCAGCGGTATGGTGATGTAGCGAGTCTCCTGATTGTTCAAGCGACCAACGGTGTATTTCTTATTAAACTGCAGCGGCGATCCATCCTTCAGCACCTGAATACCGACGCCTTTCGCCATGCCGCTGCCGGCCTTTTCATTGAGCAACGCGCCCATGGTCGCCGTCGTGCTGGTAGCCAGCGTTCCGGAGAACGAGGTGCTGATATTGGCATACCCGGTTTCACTCAGGCCGCCGCTGCACTGCAGGTCGATATTAAAATCTTTCCCGCCCGCGGTAGTCCCCACCCCTTTCAGGTCACTGCGTCTGATGGAACCGACATCGACATTCATATTCTTCCCGCTCATCACCGTACAGGAGGGCGAGACCACGGTGATGGCGTTGGCGCTCAGATACGTTTCGAGGATCGGGTTGCCGCCGCTCTCCCAGTCATAGGAGGTGTATTTCCCTGTTGCCAGGGTGCCGCTGCCGGTGGTCGCTGCGGTTTTAATAATCTCCAGCGTAAAGCGCGACCCCTCCAGCGAATAGTTGGTGGTACCTGATACCCGCGACGAAAAGACGTCGGGATAGACGATATTGACCGTCGCGCCGCCGCGGCTGAAACGCATGCCGATACCCGGCACGTTGGTGGAATAGATTTTATTCCCGAGGTCAGTGGCCCCTGGCGCAACAATCTTCGCCGCGAAGCGGTTGGTGCCGGAGGTACAGCGATAGCTCGCGCCGCCGGGGGCGCTCATCGTCCAGTCGCGGGTGAGGATCACCGACCCCACCGGCAGATCCGGAGGCACCACCACCCTGCCCACCACCATGTCCAGCATTACCGTTGGCGAAGAAAGGCGCGTACAGACGGCCCAGGACGAGGTGGTTCCCAGCGCCATTAAGACGATAAAAAGCGTTAGTAATTTCCTCAGCGACATACGCTATCCTTTGTTGTTTGCGGTCCCAGATCCACCGAACACTGCCCGCCGCTCCACTTCACAATCGCGCGTTTGGCATTCGCATCGCTGATAAACATCATGCTGCCCTGGCCGACAACGCCGATCTCCTTACCATCAGGAGAGAAAATACTCGCCGCAAACGGCAGCGGCTCATGGTTCGCCTGGCGCACCTGCAGCGTGAGGTTGTTCTGCACCGTGGTGCCGAACGCCACCTTAACCACGCTGCCTTCCCACGGCACAACCTGCGCCACGGTGCGATCGAAGGCGACATCGTCAAGGCTACCTTTCGGGTCGATCTCGACGGCGTTAATCCGGTACGGGCGCAGATACGGCAGGATGGCGTAACCATTGCTGTCCACACGGGTGCCCGGCGACCCCGGGAGCATGGCGCCGGCAGCGTCTTTGGCTTCAATCAGCGCCATCGTCGAGCCGCTTTCCGGCGAGAGCACCACGCCGCCGCTGTGGGCGATCATCGTCCCGCTGGCGCCCAGGCCGCTCTGGCGATAGCCTTCGCCCTGGCTGTAGCTGCCGTTGAGCGTGGTCCATGGCGTACGGTAGCTGCCGTTGAGCGCCACATCGTGCTGGCCACCGGTGGCCGTGGTGGTCGACACGCCGTAGTTAAGGTTGTTTTCACTGTCCAGCGAACCGTTGATACCAATCTGCGAGCTGGCAAAGCGCGAGTTGTTGAACGAGGTGTTCGACGTCAGGTTGGCGGTGCGGTTATCGCCAAACCACAGCGGGTAGCTGAAGTTAAGTGAAATACGATCGTCGCGGCGATGACCGGAGCTGTCTGGCGTGTAAACGCGCTGCGCGCTCGCCGACCAGGAGAGACGACCAAATGAGTTGTTGTAGCTGACCTGATACTGCTTCTCGGTCCCGGAGCGGTTCCAGTAGTCGGAGACGCGACCGCTCAGATAAAACCCGCCCCAGCCGTCCGGCAGGTTCTGGTTCACGGTGAAGGTCATGCCGTTTTTCTGCCGCCACAGGGTGTAGTTGCTGCGGCTGTTTTTTTCCTGATCGACGGCATACAGCGCGTCGTTGAGGTTGTAATAGCCTTTTGTCGAATAGCGGTACGCCGCCAGCACGATGCTGGTCTGGGTATCGGTAAACATGCGGTTAAAGGTGGCGCGATAGCTCTGCCCCGAATCATCATGGGTATCACTCTTCAGCCGCGAATGGGTCACGTCAAAGGAGAGCGCGCCGATGCCGGTGTTCATCCCGGTCCCCACCAGGAAGGCCTGATAGTCGTCGAAACCGGTAACCCCGGTGTAGCCGGTCAGCAGGTTGTTGATACCGTGCTGCCAGGTGGCCTGATAGAGCATCGGCTTGTTACGCAGAGAACTGTCATCCACTTTACCGGCGGAAAGGGCGTAGCGGGTCATTCCCGGGCGCAACAGCTGGGCGACGGAAGCGTAAGGCACGCTAAACACTTCCACCGAACCATCCGCCTCTTTCACCGAGACCTCAAGGTCACTGCCATAGCCGGAAGGATAGACATCCTGCAGGGTAAACGGCCCGGGCGGAACGGTGGTCTGATAGATAATGTTGCTGCCCTGGCGCACGGTGACGAGGGCGTTGCTCTGCGCCACGCCGCGAATTTCCGGGGCATACGAGCGCATGCCGTCCGGGAACATATTGTCATCAGTAGAAAGGTTGACCCCACGCAGACCGATGGTGTCGAAAAATTCACCATTGGTAAAAATCTGCCCGCCGCTGACGATGGAGTTGAGCTGCGGGATGGGACGCTGGAGATAGGTCTGGTTGCTGTTCCAGTGCGCTTTGCCCTGCTGCTGCTGCCAGTTCAGGTTACCGATGTGCTTCAGCAGCCAGCCGTCCCACGACAGACCGGCGTTGACGCCAAGATAGGCGCTGCTGTTATCCGAACCGCCGACCGAAGAGGTGTGACTGTTCCAGGCGTTGGCCATCCAGCCAAGATTGAGCGCAGTAATGCCTTTGTCCCAGAACTCCGGGCTGACATAGTTTTTCAGACGTTGATCTTCATAGATCTGCGGCACCGAAATGTTCAACCGCAGGGAGGACTGGACCAGGTTGTCTTTGACGTTTTCTTCGTTACGCCAGGATTTGAGGCTACCGCAATAGCCTTCCTTTTCGCTGAGCTGTGGGTTCAGCTTTTCCGCAGCGATACCGTACTGCGTCAGCATCGCTTTGGTGTAGCAAACGCCAAGGTTACCGTCTTTGTCGCGCGCGATGCGCAGATCGTAGCGCCCTTTCCACTCGTCGTTGGTGTAGACATCAAGGGAATAAGTGCCTTCGGTGATCGCGCTGGTCGAGAAGCGTGACAGGTCGACCTTTTCGCGACTGCCGACAATAAAGCCGTCGTTAAATTGATATACCGTTCCCGGGTTTTCCTGTCCGCTGGAAAATGGCGGAAAGCAGCACAGCGCGAGGGCGATCGCGGTGCTTAATCTTCCCGGGCAGAATGACCTCTGCTTCATTAGCTTTTCCCTTATTTAACGGCCACTTTCACTGCGACATCGGCGCCATAGTCATTAATGTTGTTAACGGTCAGGGTTTCGCCGCGGTTGACGGCGGAGGAGAGTGCTACCGTCTGGCTGGACTGCGGCGCCAGCATCACGGTTTTGCTGTTCAGGGCTTTACCGCCGTCGCGGGAAATACGGCTGACGGTAATGTAGAACGGCGTCGGGTTGTTGATGGCGAGACTGCTGCCGCTGGCGGTGAGCACCAGCTTCTCGGCCGCCGCATCGCGGTTGCCCAGTCCGGCAGGACGGTAAATAAATTTAAAGCGGGAACGGATCGCCAGCTGCAGCACGTTCTGGCCTTCATTTTTCTGATCGGCCACCACTGGCGGAATTTCCAGCAAATTCAGCCACCACAATGTCTCTTTATCTTTTGCCAGACCGGCGCTGCTGCCGAGCTTAATACGCAGCGTCTGGCCGCTTTTGGCGTCAACGCGCGAGATCGGCGGGGTGATAATAAACGGGGTGGTAATGGTATCCGGTGTGGCATCGGCATCGCCATTATCCAGCCAGGCCTGCGCCAGTGCCGGACGGTCGGCGTTATTTGAAAGCTGTACCGTTATTTCTTTTTCATTTCCTGGATAAATAAAGCGGGTACCGTTAACAATAATGTTGTTGGCATGGGCCGCAAAACTAAAAATGAAACAGAAAAAAAGGGCAATACGCTTCATGCTGACCTCAGAATAAAAATACAAGCGGCGGACATCGCCGCTTTATTATTGTTATTAACTGCCCCATACCGGGGCAGTTTTATTTTCTGGCGGAATTACTGATAGGTAATTTCGTAAGTCGCGTAGCTGTTGACCACACCGGTGGTTACCGTGGTCGGTGCGCTGGTCGCATAACCAACGTAGTAGGTGAAACGCGCGCCATCGGCTACAGCAGCAGCATCGCCTTTCGCTTTCGGCTGAGTGCTGTCACCCGGGATGATTTTGTTGGTCAGCGCGGTGGCGTTGTCGGTAGACAGCACCAGCTGGATGTTCTGGGCACCGGAAGCTTCGGTGTTCGCCAGGTAACCCTGCTGTTTGCTGGTTGCGCCAGCCAGCAGGTTACCGCCGGTCCAGTTCACGCCCAGTTTGGTTACGTCATCCTGTTTGGTGCCGTCAGCAGCCTGGCAGTTAGAGACGTCAATGGTGAAAGATTTCGGTTTCAGGTAAGTATCCGCTGCTGCCGCTTTAACTTCAGTCAGGGTTACCGGAGACAGGTAAACGTTCGCATCGCTGCCCTGGCCGTTAACAGAAACAGTACAGGATACATCGGTAACTTTACCGAAGAAATTAACCTGGCCGCCGCCAACATTGGTATCAGCTGCATGGGCAGCAGTCATGCCAAAAAACGCGGTTGCCATTGCTGCAGAGAGAAGAACCTTTTTCATTGCCATTTCCTTGTCAGAGTGAATTACGAATCAATGAGCACACTGTGAATTCGCATAGAACCAGAAACATCAGGCGATGCTGATTTATGCCACTGCTAATAGAATCTTCGACTGACCGGGAGCCGCAATATTTAAGGCGTCAGGTGACGAACTTAAAAATATAAGTTCGCTGGTGCTATCGGCGTCAAAGAATGCTATTTATTCGCCGACAAATATACATTTGTTCACGTTTCATTAAGTTATATAACAGATATCAATCAGCTATTAATAAATGGTTATTGATAGGTGAAAACGAAGCGGTGGTTGTTTACAGCGCAGGAAGTCTAACGCAAGACCATAAGAGAAATGACCGTAATAGCATGCCGAAAAAGCCGTCGGGAAGCCATCGCGATAAGTCTGAATCCGTCCTGAAAGTGGTGAAAATAGCACCAATCCATTCACGCACTGAATGACCTCAGCGTGAATGAGGCGCATTCCTTCCCCTGAACGTGAGCAGTTCGTCCGATATCCCCTTCCAGAGGGAAATATTTAATCCATTGTTTTTAAAGTAAAAAAAAATAAACTCATTCATCTCTTTGTCATCTTTTCATCATCTCACCGCCATAAAAATGTGATCTAAATCGCACTTTTTGCAACGCGCGTTATAGTTAGCAGACTTATTATAAGTCCATCGAAAGCAAACACGCTTTCCACCATAAAAGTTAAAAGGACAAACACCATGAAAAACGTAAAATTACTCGCCGCTGCCGGTATGCTCTCCCTGGTTTCTTTCGCTAGCTTCGCTCATCCGGTGAGCGTGACAGCAGATACCCTGGACAGCGCAGAAGCGAAAATCGCGACCATTGCGAAAGAACAAGGCGCTTCCTACCACATCACCGAAGCGTACACCGGCAACCAGGTCCATATGACCGCCGAGCTGTCTAAATAAGCGAATGGTTGCAGAGGGAGCTGCCGGACAGGCCGCCTGCGGGTGGCTGGTCTGGCTCCCGCCACCCACCCCGCACGCAGCAATGTCGAGCCCCGTTATGGGGCTTTTTTCGTTTTTGCTCCCGCCGCCTGGCGCGCCAGCGCACGCTGGATAGACAGCACGCTCGCCAGCACCACGATCAACCCCACCAGCGCCATCCCCTGGATCTTTTGTCCAAGGAAAATCCATCCCAGCACCACAGCGGTCACCGGGCTCAGCAGACTCATCGCCGACACCGCCACCGGCGAGAGGCGGCCAATCCCCCGGAACCACAGGCCATAGGCCAGCATGGCGCCCGCGACGCACAGCCACAGATAGCCTGCGACCTGCAGCGCTGTCACCTGATGCAGAGGGGGGTCAACGATCAGCGCCACCGGGGCCAGCACCACTCCCCCAATCGCCAGCTGCCAGCCGGTCAACGCGACAATCGGCAAGGAGAGCACCCAACGGCGGGAGAGCCAGGTGCCCAGCGCCATACTGATCGCGCCGAGAAACGCCGCGCCGATCCCCAGTGGGTCGAGGACGGTGTGCGGCGACAGCAGCAGCATGGCCATACCGAGTATGCCGGCGATGGCGGAGAACACCGCCAGCCAGGGCGAGCGCTGCCGGTCAACGCACCAGGCGAGGAGCATCACCAGCAGCGGCTGGATTGCGCCAATCACCGCCGCTAAACCGCCGGGTAAGCGATAGGCCGCGATAAACAGCAGCGCCTGGAAAGCGCCGATATTTAAAATGCCGGTAACGATAAGCTTCGCCCACTCGCCGCGCTGCGGGAAGCGACGGCTCCAGATCAGCAGGGCGATGCCTGCCGGTAACACCCTCAGCAGCGCAGCGATAAATGGCCGATCGGGAGGAAGGAACTGGGAGGTGACGATATAGCTCGTCCCCCAGATAGCGGGCGCCAGCGCGGTGAGCAGTAAGTCGATCATCAGACTACGTGAGAGAAAAGCCATGATTTTATCTTCACTTCAAGCTAAATTGGTGACTGAAGTATGTACCGACAAGTATCTTGACATCAAGACAAGTGAGCACTGATGGACAAATCACCCGCGATCGACGCCGTGGATCGCATTCTCGCCCAGTGGCAGCGGGAGCGACCGGATCTGGACTGCAGCCCAATGGGGCCGATAGGCCGCCTGAAACGATGCGCCATGCTGCTGGAGCCGCAGGTGGAAGTGGCCTTTGCGCGCCACGATCTGGTGCGTTGGGAGTTTGATATGCTGGCGACGCTGCGCCGCGCCGGCCCCCCTTTCACTCTTTCGCCGACCCAGCTCTTCTCCACGCTGATGATCACCTCCGGCACCATGACTCATCGCCTGAAGGCGCTGGAGAAACGCGGATTTATTACCCGCCTGCCGAACCCGGAGGATGCCCGCAGTATGCTGGTCGCCCTGACGCCTGTCGGGCGTGAGCGGATCGATCAGGCGGTGGAGACCCATGTCGATAATGAACGGCAGCTGCTGGCAGGACTCAGTGACAGCGAACGCCTGCAACTGGATCAGGCGCTGCGGGTATTGATGCGCCTGCTGGAAAGTCGTTAACAGCCGGCGGCGATAAAGTCGCCGTTGGCGCTGATCGGCACCACGGTGAAAAACAACCCGGCGGCAAAGAGGATCAGCGCCAGCCCGCCGAGGATCTTCACCAGCGGCACCAGCCAGGGCCGCGGACGACTCCCCACCGTCAGCCTGTTGACCGCCCGGTGGCGGGCATAGTGCACCGTCAGTGACAGCGCGAGGATCGAAAGTCCGGTGCCCAGCGCCATGGTCATCACCGCGGCGATGCCCCAGCTGACAATCCCCAGCGCGTTGGCGAACAGCAAGATCATGATTGCCCCGCTGCAGGGGCGGGCGCCGATGGCCAGCACCACGCCAAGGCGTGTTTTCCAGTCGGCGCCGTGCAGATCGTGCCCCACGCCGTGGTGCCCGCAGCCGCATGAGGCATCATGCTGATGCGCCGGTGTTATGGCGCGAATCACGCTCTTGCCTGGCCCCAGGCTCTGCAGCGCGCGAAAGATAATGTAAATTCCAAAGGCGCCGATGGTCAGGGCGCTGATCTTCTCAACGTACCAGCGGCTGGCGCTGAGATCGCCGGCGGCCAGATTCAGTCCTACCGCGAGAATAAAGACAAAGAGGATGGCGCTGACGCCCTGCAACAGGCTGCCGAGAAAGGGCACCACCCGCGCCGCCGTCAGGCTCTCCGGGTTGGTGCTCAGGTAAGTCGTGACGATAAACTTGCCGTGACCCGGCCCGATGGCGTGCAGCACGCCGTAGAGAAAGGCGCCCACTAACAGCCAGACGCCGCCGCTGTACTGGTGGTTATTCAGCAGCAAAAGATACATCACCAGATAGCGATGTAAGGTTATTTGGGTGGCGAGGCACCACTGGAGAAAATCGCCCCAGTGGCTATGCAACATGATGCCGGCCACCAGCAAAAGGAGCCCGCCGCTCCCGGCCGCCAGCAGGCGCCAGTCGCGCTGCGCAATCGGAGTATTCATCATTATGCCATTGTAGTAAACGTAAACCGCCTGACAGCA
Source organism: Klebsiella sp. A-Nf5 (assembly GCF_002810545.1). Classification (NCBI taxonomy): domain Bacteria; kingdom Pseudomonadati; phylum Pseudomonadota; class Gammaproteobacteria; order Enterobacterales; family Enterobacteriaceae; genus Klebsiella; species Klebsiella sp. A-Nf5. Next base: position 29,797 of record NZ_PIOG01000274.1, read on the forward strand.
ACTTCACGACAGACGAGCGAGAGTGTCAGCCCTGAAGGGCGAGGAATTTGTCGTCGCTGTTCACGTGAATGTTCGTAGTCACAGAGCTCAGCATTATCTACCGATCGCTGCCTTCTCTACACCATATTAGCGCAAAATGCCTCAATATCTTCAGCATACCATAGACATATCTTTTTATGAGTTATTGCTTATCGTTTACGAATACCCTTTAAAAGGAATAGTGACTCGAAAAATTACAGACAAAAATAAATAACTTATTTCTGTTCGGGCATTTTTTTGTCATTTATTATGCTGCGCTTCCGGCAAGAATATTCTTTAACTGCTATTTTTTTATTGTACTCTACGACAGGATCAATCCTAATGAAAAGAGGCTTATTTACCCTGCTTTGCATCGCGCTGCTGGTACCCTCTCTTTCGGCGCAGGCGACCTGGCGCGGCGAAAAGCGTCAGGACGCCCGCGATATCCGTCAGGATAGTCGCGAGCAAGGTCGTGATACCAAGCAGGAATGCGTCCGCAATAACAATCAAAGCAACGCCAGCTGCCGTCACGATAAACGGGAAAACCGCCGTGAAGGTCGTCAGGAAGCACGTGACGAAAAATGGTGAACCTGCAGGCTTCGGCGTCTTAAGGACGTAAGCCCTCCCGCCGCCGGAGCCTTTAACGCCCCCCTCATACTTCAGTTGTCTGGCTGACGTTTTTTGCCTGCACCTTATTCTTAGCATAGAGCAGAATATTCCCACCTAATCGTCAGACAATATCCCGATACTCATGATGCCCCCTTTCTTCCAGCCCACTGATATCGCCGCTACCGGCGCTTACCGTGCCTGATTCCTATCAACTTTACTCCCCTTTAGATTAAGCTTATTTTCTGAAATACAGCGTAAAGTGCCCTCATACAGACAATGGCTATTATCCCCAGGCTTTTTGCAGTATGGTTTAATCGCTGTTGTAGTTTTGCAGTGAATGCTATCCAGACGATTCAGAGTTGTATTCTGTCTGAGAAGTTTCTCACGCTATTCCCGGGCGTTGTCGGCGCGGGAGAGTGTTTTGCTGGCGCGATGTTGCCCAGCATGCAGGCAATAAATCATGACGGCATTGATGGCCGTCTTGCCGTGGCCGGAAGCCCGTGCCTTCATCATCATGCGGGCATCATCAAGAGGATCAGGGATGTACAGGACGTGGAAACCACCAGGAAAGCGACGCCACTTCAACCCGCTAGCCCTTTCTTTACCCTTCTGCTTGCGGCGTCTTATCGTTGGTGATGGAGATAACCTATGATACCGCACGCTCACTCAGCGATAACGTTCAGATTTTGCCTTCACCCGGTGAAACGCTTTCGCATGAGATTAAAACGTTATCAGCACGCTGCTTCAAAATAAAAAGGCTGTCGAATTTAACAATGACCTGACGCAGGCCTGGACAGAGAAAAATATGCCTGCAATAAAAGGGAAAACCATGACGAATAACGCCGATATAAAAAAAAGGAACTTCCTGACTCAGAATGAAATCGAGTCTTTACTTAAAGCCGCCGATACCGGCCTCTATGCCGCACGGAATTATTGCCTGACATTACTGTGCTTCATCCATGGTCTGCGAGCCAGCGAGATCTGCCGTCTACGAATATCGGATATCGACCTTGCTGCCCGATGTGTTTATATCCATCGGCTCAAAAAGGGGTTTTCGACCACCCATCCATTGCTGGAGAAAGAGATCCACGCCCTAAAGCGATGGCTGGCCATTCGCAGCAGCTGGCCGCAGGCAGCCAGCGAATGGCTGTTTCTCTCCCGCAAAGGTAATCCCCTTTCTCGCCAGCAGTTTTATCAGATTATCGCCTCATCAGGGGATCTCGCGGGATTACCGCTGGAGATCCACCCGCACATGCTGCGCCACTCCTGTGGCTTTGCGCTGGCCAATATGGGAATCGATACCCGTTTGATCCAGGATTACCTCGGGCATCGCAATATCCGCCATACCGTCTGGTATACCGCCAGCAACGCGGGACGCTTCTATGGCATTTGGGACAATACGCGCGACAAACAGCGATCGTCTTTGATCTAATAACCTTGACGCCACGGATGGCGTTGTCCCGCAACCTGCCCGAAAATTAAAATATGTATTATCATTAACCCTGCGTTAATTATGCTTACTGTTCCCGCAAGTTCTTATTTATTCCCTCCAGCTTCACGCCAATTTAACCCTGCGTTCATTCTGGATTTGACCAAATTATTTATTGCTCGAACAAAATTTCTGCACCGTTTTTTTCAATTGCAGCACGTATCAGAAAAAAGTCCTTTTAATTTATACACCTGGCGATAACATCTATAGATGCTATTGAGACAACGATTAAAATCTTTAAAATTAAGAATTATCGCCCGGCGATATTTTTAGTATCAGTCAATGTAATGTGCTATCTATTCGTGGTTAATCAACTTCACCCTACAACGTTTTAGCATTACGTATTCTTTTCGTCATGGCGTAAGGTTTCGCCGTGACGGTCATTCATCCCCTTTTTCAGGAGCCAATATTGTGAACCGACGTCGTTTTCTTACCGCCAAAGAAGTTCAGGCAATGATGCAGGCCGCTCGTCAGGGACCTACCGGCGAACGGGACTACTGTCTCATCCTGCTTGCCTTTCGTCACGGCATGCGCATCAGCGAACTGCTGGATCTGCACTATCACGATCTGGATCTGCATGAAGGACGGGTCAATGTACGGCGGCTAAAGAATGGTTTTTCGACTATTCATCCGCTGCGCTTTGATGAGCGCGAGGCGATCGAACGCTGGAGTCTGGTCCGCGCCGGCTGGAAAGCGGCGGCAAAAACCGACGCGCTGTTTATCTCTCGTCGCGGAACGCCACTCTCACGCCAGCAAGCGTATCGTATTATTCGCTCCGCCGGCGAAAATGCGGGCACCG
>NZ_PIOG01000086.1:0-341 GCF_002810545.1 Klebsiella sp. A-Nf5
TATGCTGGCGCAAACCGGTTATAGCGCTCACAAGGAATAAAAGTGAACCCCGTCATTAGCTATATTGCCAATTTACATCCGTTATCATTTATGGGTTATTATGTATTATCCACCACAGTGATATATATTCTGCTGAATATAATTATTGCGAAGACCCGCCCTGCCGGAAATACCACCGCCGTTCCGGCGCCCTATTCTATCTCCCCCTCTTTTTTAGCCTGGCTACGTCATCGCGCCACCAGCGTTATTCAGCTTGCTATGTTCCGGCTGTTAAGAAAAAACTATGTCACTCTCATCTATTCTGCAGAAAATATTCAGCTCTGCGCCAATCAGCAGTATGC
>NZ_PIOG01000006.1:0-334 GCF_002810545.1 Klebsiella sp. A-Nf5
AGTCGAGGACCGACATTATTTACCAGTAATGTAAATTACGTTAAGAAAGTTGTTTTTCCACTTGGCTGTCTTCCGTTTAGCATTTTTCTTTCGGCCGTGTTTAATTTCTTTATAAGTTTCATAATTTTGCTCATTGCTCAACTAATTGTCTTCAATTCAGTGCCTTGGACAATTTTATTCTTTCCGTTGTTGTTGATTCCTTTGTTTCTTATCGGTTTTTCATTAATTGTTATTTTTTCAACCATTGGCGTATATTTTCGAGATATAGCTCAGGCTGTGCCAATTATGATAACGTTTCTGATGTTTTTATCTCCGATATTTTATCCGTTAAGCG
>NZ_PIOG01000256.1:0-1605 GCF_002810545.1 Klebsiella sp. A-Nf5
CACTACAAAGGCAGGTTCTTTAAGGTAAGGAGGTGATCCAACCGCAGGTTCCCCTACGGTTACCTTGTTACGACTTCACCCCAGTCATGAATCACAAAGTGGTAAGCGCCCTCCCGAAGGTTAAGCTACCTACTTCTTTTGCAACCCACTCCCATGGTGTGACGGGCGGTGTGTACAAGGCCCGGGAACGTATTCACCGTAGCATTCTGATCTACGATTACTAGCGATTCCGACTTCATGGAGTCGAGTTGCAGACTCCAATCCGGACTACGACATACTTTATGAGGTCCGCTTGCTCTCGCGAGGTCGCTTCTCTTTGTATATGCCATTGTAGCACGTGTGTAGCCCTGGTCGTAAGGGCCATGATGACTTGACGTCATCCCCACCTTCCTCCAGTTTATCACTGGCAGTCTCCTTTGAGTTCCCGGCCTAACCGCTGGCAACAAAGGATAAGGGTTGCGCTCGTTGCGGGACTTAACCCAACATTTCACAACACGAGCTGACGACAGCCATGCAGCACCTGTCTCACAGTTCCCGAAGGCACCAAAGCATCTCTGCTAAGTTCTGTGGATGTCAAGACCAGGTAAGGTTCTTCGCGTTGCATCGAATTAAACCACATGCTCCACCGCTTGTGCGGGCCCCCGTCAATTCATTTGAGTTTTAACCTTGCGGCCGTACTCCCCAGGCGGTCGATTTAACGCGTTAGCTCCGGAAGCCACGCCTCAAGGGCACAACCTCCAAATCGACATCGTTTACAGCGTGGACTACCAGGGTATCTAATCCTGTTTGCTCCCCACGCTTTCGCACCTGAGCGTCAGTCTTTGTCCAGGGGGCCGCCTTCGCCACCGGTATTCCTCCAGATCTCTACGCATTTCACCGCTACACCTGGAATTCTACCCCCCTCTACAAGACTCTAGCCTGCCAGTTTCGAATGCAGTTCCCAGGTTGAGCCCGGGGATTTCACATCCGACTTGACAGACCGCCTGCGTGCGCTTTACGCCCAGTAATTCCGATTAACGCTTGCACCCTCCGTATTACCGCGGCTGCTGGCACGGAGTTAGCCGGTGCTTCTTCTGCGGGTAACGTCAATCGATGAGGTTATTAACCTCACCGCCTTCCTCCCCGCTGAAAGTGCTTTACAACCCGAAGGCCTTCTTCACACACGCGGCATGGCTGCATCAGGCTTGCGCCCATTGTGCAATATTCCCCACTGCTGCCTCCCGTAGGAGTCTGGACCGTGTCTCAGTTCCAGTGTGGCTGGTCATCCTCTCAGACCAGCTAGGGATCGTCGCCTAGGTGAGCCGTTACCCCACCTACTAGCTAATCCCATCTGGGCACATCTGATGGCATGAGGCCCGAAGGTCCCCCACTTTGGTCTTGCGACGTTATGCGGTATTAGCTACCGTTTCCAGTAGTTATCCCCCTCCATCAGGCAGTTTCCCAGACATTACTCACCCGTCCGCCGCTCGTCACCCGAGAGCAAGCTCTCTGTGCTACCGCTCGACTTGCATGTGTTAGGCCTGCCGCCAGCGTTCAATCTGAGCCATGATCAAACTCTTCAATTTAAGTTTGATGCTCGTGAATTAAACTTCGTAATGAATTACG
>NZ_PIOG01000256.1:1660-1809 GCF_002810545.1 Klebsiella sp. A-Nf5
TGTCACTTTGAGTGCCCACACAGATTGTCTGATAAATTGTTAAAGAGCAGTTGCGACGCGCTTTAGCGCTCTGTCGCGAGGTGGCGTATATTACGCTTTCCTCTTTCAGAGTCAACCCTGAATTTCAGGATTTTTCTCTTCAACCGAAC
>NZ_PIOG01000114.1:0-747 GCF_002810545.1 Klebsiella sp. A-Nf5
GCGAAGCCAGTATGCTGCTAGCCAGTACACTGGAAAGGCAGGGGGATGATGCAGGCGCCTGGGATCACTATTTCAAAGCCTCCTGGAGCGGTAACTGCCGTGACGCCGCCTGGTGGTCGCTGGCGCGGCTGGCGATGAAGCGCGGTGATGTCGCCGATGCGCTGGAAAAAGTTAATACCAGCCTGCGATTCAACGCCAGCAACCCACTGGCGATGGGGCTTAAAGCGCTGGCGTTAGCAAACCGCGGGCAGAAGCAAGCGGCGCTGGAGTCTGTTTTCGCCTCTCTTGAGCAATACCCGTTGAGCTACCCGCTGCACTGCGCGCGCTGGATGATTGAGCGGAGTGACGAAGCGCGAGAGACCCTGCTGCGCGTCACAGGGCGCAGAGGGATCAACGGCAGCCTGCTGGCGGGCTGGCTGCTCTCTATCGGACAGAAAATGGCGGCGAAAGAGGTGCTTGAGGTTCTGGATTGTCAGGAAGCGTTGCCGATGCTGTGGCGTGCGTCGTTAAGTGACGATGCCAATCAACGCCAACAGTTTGTTGCCGCCGCCGAGCGCTGTCATGCGCGCAACGTTCGTTTCCCTAACACGCTTGATGAAGTTCAGATGCTGCAAACGCTGGGCGACAGCGCTTTTGCCCGCTATCTGCTCGGTTGCTTCTGGTACAGCAAACGTCGCTATGAAGAGGCGGTGAGCTGCTGGCGCGAGACGCTCGAAAAATCTCCCGATTATGCGCCCGCGCATCGTC
>NZ_PIOG01000072.1:0-8936 GCF_002810545.1 Klebsiella sp. A-Nf5
CGTCTGCGCTCGTCGAAACGATTTAAATCCCAGCATCGGACGTATCCGGCGTTTGATATTACGGTGATCTTGCTCAATCAGGTTATTCAGATACTTGCTTTGCCTAATGGTAATGGCTTCTTCCTCAGTTTTATCGGCATTGAGTGTGGTCAGAGCTGCAGTTTTGGCGCCGCTTTTATCGATCGTCACCACGTCAGATTCGCCGTGTTGACGGATGGCCTTGCGAAAGAAGCGTAGTGCGGCGGCGGCATCCCGTTTGGCGGTGAGCAAAAAGTCGATGGTGTGACCTGCTGTATCGACTGCTCGATACAGATACTTCCACTGGCCGTTGATTTTGATGAAGGTTTCATCCATTCGCCACCGCCGACCTACTGTGCGCTTATGCCGGCGAAAGGCCTTATCCAGTAACGGCACCAGGCGGATAACCCAACGATGCAGCGTGGAATGGTCAACGACAATACCGCGCTCCGCCATCATTTCCTCCAGATTACGCAGGCTCAGGGCATAAGCCAGATACCAGCGAACACACTGGGCGATAACATCGATGGGATAATGCAGTCGCTGGAAAGCATTTCGGAACAAAGACATGGTCAGGTAACATCATAAAAAGACTGCATGTTACCCGACGCTCCCTTAATGCGACAGAGCCGACCGAACCACCCCGGCACAGTCCCCTGAAGGCATGGCAATTCCATTCGCCGCAAATGTTAGCATTTTTAGGCTGTGATAACATCTCAGGATTATTTTTCATAGCCAAGGCTGATGAAGAAGAAAAGCAGCACACCCACTCCCCACGATGCCACGTTCAGTCAGCTCCTGACGTAACCGGATGTTGCGCGGGATTTTATGGAGTTGCATTTACCGGCAGAGCTGCGCGCCATCTGCGATCTCAGCACGCTACATACTGTAGTCCGGCTCGTTCGTTGAGGATGATCTCACGATCCGATTGGAGGGCAGGGAAAATCCACTTCAATAGCCAATGCCTCACGATTAAAGTCATCGATAACGTTCAGTAAGCGTACTTTGCAAAAACCAGTATGTTACCTAACCGCTCCTTAATGCGACAGAACCAATCACATCCAGGTGGTTAGGATTTTTCTTTCTTTTATTAGAGGAGGATGAAAAATTATTTATTGAGTAATGGAGTGGTGCTGTTTCTATTATTGCATGTTTTAATAGATGTCTTTCTAACAATTAGGAGTCGCCATGTTTTCTATTTTATAGCGTGGTTTCATTGATTTAGTTATGACAGTAGTAATTTCTTTTTTAGTTGAGTGGTATTAATGCCATCTAACTTACAGATTGGTGATGAAAGTTATATCGCTAAAAATGCAGGTAATTGATTTTTGAAAGGATATTTTTTAATGAAAATAAATAATTTTGCAATGATAATGGGCGCCGTGATGGCAATTGCAGCAGGTAGTGCCTATGCTGATGGCTCCACTACCAATATAACTGGCGGTATCGTGCACTTCAAAGGTGAGCTTGTTGATGGTGCATGTGCTGTCAGCACTGACAGTGTCGATCAGATCGTACAACTTGGTCAGCATCCTCTGCACAACTTCAAGAAAAAGGGGGATACCTCAGAGCTGCGTCCTTTCACTATTAAGCTTGAAGACTGTGATACCACCATCGCGAAAACGGCAGCCGTCCAATTTACAGGCGCAGCAGATTCGGTTGATACAAACCTGCTGGCAATTGACGCCTCTGAAGTTAATGGCCAAGGTGCTTCCGGTGTCGGCATTCGTATTCTGGACGAAAAATCCAACGTCGTCGTTCCGAATGGCGCATTCTCCGCTGCGCATAATCTGATTGACGGTAAAAACACTCTAAGTTTCAAAGCGCAGTATGTTTCTACTGTTGAAAAACCGACAGCTGGTCTGGCCAACGCGGACAGCACTTTCATCATGCAGTACCAGTAAATAACAGCTTCTGTACTGTTAGTGGCACCCGTAACCGGGTGCCACCTTATGATGAGGTGTGGTATGCCATTGCATTTTTTTAACAGAAGTCTCTGTTCTTTACTTTTGGTCAGTATCTCCTGCTCAGCGATGGCAAAAGTAGTGGCAATCACCGGTGGCGAAGTACATCTCACCGGATCGCTTAATGAAAATGGCTGTGTGGTCTCGACTGAAAGCAGGGATATGCATGTGGATATGGGGAAGTATACAGACACGCGATTCCATGGTGTTGGGAGTGAAACCACGTTGCACATTCCTTTTTATGTGCGGCTGACGGGGTGTAACCCGGATATCGCTAAGCGAATGGGGATTAGTTTTTACGGTATGACGGACCCCAAGGAGCCGGATGTCTTCCTTGTTGCTTCCGGAGAGGGGGGGGCTGTTGGTATCAGCGGAGACAAAGGATTCAGTGGACTTGGGCTGGTGATTTCTGACGCACAAGGTAATCCGGTAACGCCGTATTCTGTCCATGACCTAACCTATCGGGTTGGAAGCGACGGAGTGGTTTTGCCTTTTACTGCACACTATCGGGCAGTATCCCGGACCGTTTACCCCGGCCCCCTGCGCAGTGATGTCTGGTTTCGTATTGTTTACCCCTGATAAATACAAAAGGTTATATATGAAGACTTATTTTTCTGTGTTCACAGGGCTGGCGTTTGTCTGTTCTGTTTTCTTTGCCCCCGCGTATGCCGGTGGGGTCGGGCTGGCCGCCACGCGTGTCATTTATAACGAAACGGCCTCCCAGGCATCACTCGCTGTAACCAACAGCGATACACATGAACGTTATCTGGTGCAGTCATGGATTGAAGATATCAGCGGTACACGACGTTCAGATTTCGCGGTTACGCCACCTCTATTTGCGATATCACCCAAAAGTGAAAATACGCTTCGGATTGTTTATTTGGGTAAGCCCCTGCCGAAAGACAGGGAGGTTGTGTACTGGATGAACGTGAAAGCGATTCCTGCCGTAAATAAGGAAGCCATTAAGGGAAAAAATACCCTTCAACTGGCCGTGTTGTCGCGTATTAAATTGTTTATGCGTCCCGAAGGTCTGGATATGGGGGAGCTGGATGCCGTGAATTATCTCCGTTTCCGGCAGACCGCTGGAAAACTGATAGTCACGAATCCCACCCCCTATTACCAGTCAATGGTGAACATCACCGTGGGAGGGAAAACTTTGCCTAATAGTATGGTTGAGCCAAAAGGAAGCCTGAAGATTGTTCTTCCCACAGGGGCTTCAGGTCAGGTGCGTTTCCAAGTTATTAATGATTACGGCGCTCTCTCGGCACAGCAGATTGGGCGTTCAGAGTAATTATCAAAAAAAACATAGGTTATAACATGCATTCTTTGGTTCCTGCCAATAAGCCTTTTCATTTTCCACTGTGCTGCGTGGCGCTGGCGGTATGTGGAACTCTGGCCTTCCCTGCCGAGGCCAACGACTGGTTTAACCCGAATTTCCTGTCGACGGAAAGTGGCGCCGTAGCGGACCTCTCACGATTTGAGAGCGGTGAGGGGCAGGCTCCTGGGATGTATCGGGTCGACGTTTGGGTGAACGATGATTTCATCACGACCAGCAATTTGCGCTTCGATGCAGTGGATAAAACCTCGAATGCACAGGTTGGCAGCATTGTTGATGACACCGGGCTATACCCTTGTCTGTCATTAAAATGGCTGCGGCGCTTTGGTCTTGACACTACAGCGATAAAGGATACCGGGAAAATCGTGGATAACACTCAGTGTCTTGACGTGGCGCACTTTTACCCCGGAGTCACGTCACACTTTGATTTTTCAGGTCAAAAGCTTTTTCTCACTTTCCCTCAGGTCGCGCTGCAGAATAGTGCCAGGGGATATATCCCGCCGGAAGAATGGGATGAGGGGATAAATGCCGGGTTATTGAACTATACCCTGACAGGCGATCACGGACACGATAATGAAAGTCATTATCTAAATCTAAATGGCGGTCTGAATGTTGGGGCCTGGCGTTTTCGCCATAACAGTGCCTGGAGCTACACCAATTATCGTAATGGTCATCGCCAGAGCCGCTGGCGGAGCATTTCCACTTACGCCCAGCGTACGCTCATCCCGTTCAAAAGCGAGCTCATCCTTGGGGATAGCAGCAGCGAATCAACTGTTTTCGACAGCCTGGGCCTCAGGGGCGTGCGTCTTTATTCTTCAGAGTCTATGTATCCTGACAGCCAACAGGGGTATGCGCCGACAATACGGGGTACTGCTTCCGGTCGGTCAAAGGTTATCATTCGTCAGAACGGCTACGTTATTTATCAGAATGTAGTTCAGGCGGGCGCCTTTGAAATTAATGACCTGAATCCGACAAGTTCAAGTGGTGATCTGGACGTAACCGTCGAGGCAGATGGCGGTGGAACGCAGCACTTTACGGTACCGTATTCTATGGTTCCTCTTCTGCAGCGTGAAAAACGTCTGAAATATGAAGCTGTTGCCGGACGCTATCGCAATGGTGATTCGGATAAAAATGCGCCGTTTTTTGTCCAAGGAACGCTGGCAAGAGGATTTGGTAATGGTGTAACTCTTTACGGTGGTACGCAGATCGCTGGGCGTTATCAGTCGCTGGCTGTCGGGGCCGGGCGTAACTTGGGGCGATTGGGGGCGGTATCGGTTGACCTGACCAGTGCCAGAAGTCGCCTGGTTGATGACAGCGAGCATCAGGGGCAGTCTCTACGTTTTCTGTATGCCCGCACGCTGAATACGCTGGGTACCAACGTTCAGTTGCTGGGATATCGTTATTCCACCAGTGGATTCTACACCCTTGACGAAGTGGCATGGGACTCCATGCGGGGTTATCAGTATAACTGGCAAGATAAAGGAGACGGGGCTGGTTACCGTCCGGAGCCGGTGAGCTATCACGACCTGCGGCGTAATAAAAAGGGGCGACTGCAGCTTGATATCTCTCAGCAGTTGGGTGACTTCGGCTCACTGTATCTGTCAGGCAGCCAGCAGACTTACTGGAACAGCCAGGGGAGTGATCGCTGGTATCAGGCAGGGTACTCCAGCGGCTGGAATGGCATCAGCTATAATCTCTCGCTATCCATGAATCGTACTGTTGGGCTATCAGGAACTAATCGTCTGGTGTCCTTCAATGTTTCCGTGCCGTTTGGACGTTGGCTCGGCCACAATATGGTGGACAGATCGGCGCTGAACAGTATGTACACGACTGCCCAGGCCAGCCGTGACCAAGACGGTATTTCTACTGTCCGTACGGGAGTCAGTGGAACGCTACTGAAGGATAACAACCTGAGCTACAGTGTCATGCAGGGGCATAACAGTCATACTGGAGAGAGCGGTAGCCTGAATGCGACCTGGCGCGGAACTTATGGCACTGCCAGTGCGGGCTATAGTCACAGTCGCTATGACCATAGCCTGAACTGGGATATATCAGGTGGTGCTGTGGTGCATGCCAATGGTGTGACGCTCAGCCAGCCACTCGGGGATACCAATGTGTTGATTAAGGCACCGGGCGCGAAAGGCGTCAGCGTGGAAAATGAAACCGGTGTGAAAACGGACTGGCGTGGATATGCGGTCATGCCATATGCGACGGTGTACCGACGCAACCGTGTGGCACTGGATGTTAACAGCCTCGACTCACACACCGACCTTGACGATAACGTGCAGAGCGTGGTGCCGACAGAAGGGGCGCTGGTACGTGCGGAGTATACCGCCCATACCGGTGTACGGGCACTGCTGACGCTGATGCGTGACGGACATCCCATACCATTTGGCGCAATGGTTACGGAACAAGTCTCCGGTGTGACAGGTATCGCTGGTGAAGGTGGGCAGGTGTATCTGGTCGGCGTACCGATGAAGGGGACGCTGAAGGTTGTTTGGGCAAACGGGACTACAGGGCAGTGCCGGATGCCATTCAGTTTACCGGAAAACAGTGAGCAGTTGCCGGTGGTACAAATGACGCTTGTATGCAATAAGGGGAACTAATGCGCATTCACTCATATATTACAATGGCCTTGGCGATTTTTTGTTACAGCAAGTTGGTTTCTGCTTATACTGGAGAATGTTCAACTCTTGGCGGAACGTCAATAATAATTGCCGACGTTGGGAATCTCAATGTAAACAGCACTACAGGAAATGACGTGGGTAAAATTGTTACTAAGGACCTACTATTTAGTGCAACCGGTTTGCCTTATAAGGGCTCCTGTGATATTCCTAAGAAAGAAGGAACAAGTATTTATTTAACAACAAAGGTGCCTTTAGCTAAGAAAGGTAATGGTTGGTATGCTCTAAATGACTATCTTTCGATTAAAACAGAAACATGGATTGATGGAGGAGTAAAAGCTTATCGCCTTAATCCTTTTGAGTCTGAAAGTAACGAAAACCCCGAATTCAATGGAAATGTTACTACTTGGAATACTGGTGGTAAAGGGAGGATATCTATTAGAATAGATAAGCGTTTCATTGGTTTCTCCCCGTTTAGGCAGCTTGTTGTATCTGGTTATGCGAACACTTATAAAACTGGAGTTTCAGTGAACCCAATGTTTCAATTATATATTGAAGGTTCTGTGACTGTACCTCAATCCTGCGACCTAGATATGGGGAAGACAATTACCATGGATTTTGGTAATATTGGCTCCCCTTTGTTTTTAGAAGCCGGCGCGGGTAATAAACCTGATGGGGTAAATCCTCAGACGCATACCGTTGCGATACAGTGTAAGAATATTGATGCGCAGGCATTATTGAGTATGCGTATAGAGGCGAATAAAGTAGCAGGTAATGCGTTGGTTTCTGATAATAAGGATGTCGGATTTATTGTTGCGAATAAAGATAAAAAACCGCTAACGCCCAATAATATTAACAGCAATATTAAATTTCAACTGGACGATAATGCGTCTGCAAGGGTTCCAATTACCGCATGGCCAGTCAGTGTAACCGGTCAGAAACCTGCTGAAGGGAAGTTTACTGCAGAAGGTTATCTGCGCATTGATTTTGATTGAGGTAAAAGCATGAAATTCTCTGTATCAATTTTATCCGTTAATCGCGTAATGACGTCCCAGAGTGGCGGTATGCTATCTGCCGCTTCCCTGATGTTTCTTATGATGTTCTCCGGTGCAGTGCGTGCAGATGATCGGCTGAAAGGTGAGCCGCTTGCTAAAGTAAATATTGAGCTGAGTGGCACCATTACAGCCATGTCCTGTAAGGTTGATCCGACAGACAGGGACAAAACGGTACAGCTCGGCAGTTGGGATACGAAGCAGTTACATTATACTGGGCATTCAGTGCCCGTATATTTTAATATCCATTTGACGAATTGTACCGCCAGTGGTGTAACCCTGTCATTTACTGGTAAAAAAGACAAAACGGATCCTACTTTGCTGGCACTCAGTGATAACAGTACAGGTGCTGGGGTTGCTGTAGAGATAATGGATGCGGCGCATAACCGTATTGCCATGGGAGAGCATTATTCCCGGGTTGCAGTAGATAAAAAAGGGGATGCTGTTCTGGCTTTTTCTGCAAGATATGCTGCAGTATCCCCCGTATCGGCCGGTACGGCTTATGCCGAAAGTGAATTTACCCTGACCTACGACTGATGATTTCATTTTGTAAACGCTTGCAGGATGGGGAAATGTCCCACAGCGTCTTGGTATGACTCATAAAGAAGCACTTGACGCATTAAATAAATCTCATCCTAGAGAAGGGTTTCGTTTATGTGATGACATAAAATTTAGTAAAGTAGCAACCATTAAAAAAGATACTAACGTTAGGTAACATACTGGTTTTTGCAAAGTTGAGCCTGTACATAAATTTGTGTAATTGACTGATTTTGATATGTTCAATCTAACTTATGGCTGCTATTGGCTCTCCGGATAAGGTTAAAAAGACGCGCTCCCCTCGCCCCGCGAAGTATCGATATAATGACGAAACTGGAGAGTCAAAAACATGGTCAGGTCAGGGGCGAATGCCGAAGCGGATCTCAAAGCTGATTGCTGAACTGATTTCGGCCTCGGCCAGCAGCGCCGCGTCCGCTTTCTTCATCTTGAGCGCCGAGGCGGTCGGCATCTACCAGCGCGTCACCTATCTGGTCTTTGCTGAGACGTGCAAAGCAGTTCTGCGCGGTTGGCACCCACCAGTCACGCAGGGTAAAGCCCAACGCTGCTTCCAGCCCGTCAAGCTGCGCCCCTGCCCGTCCGTTGCTGTCGGTCTTTTCGCTCAATCCGTCGATGCCGCTGCTGACGCAGAACGCCAGCAGGTCAACCAGTGTTGGCATCGGCCAGTCAATCAGCACGGTAAAGTCCTGCTCCCAGCCTTTTGGCAATCGCGCCATCCAGCCCTGCTCCACCTCGTCAGGTTCTGTCGCATTAAGGGAGCGTCGGGTAACATGCAGTCTTTTTATGATGTTACCTGACCATGTCTTTGTTCCGAAATGCTTTCCAGCGACTGCATTATCCCATCGATGTTATCGCCCAGTGTGTTCGCTGGTATCTGGCTTATGCCCTGAGCCTGCGTAATCTGGAGGAAATGATGGCGGAGCGCGGTATTGTCGTTGACCATTCCACGCTGCATCGTTGGGTTATCCGCCTGGTGCCGTTACTGGATAAGGCCTTTCGCCGGCATAAGCGCACAGTAGGTCGGCGGTGGCGAATGGATGAAACCTTCATCAAAATCAACGGCCAGTGGAAGTATCTGTATCGAGCAGTCGATACAGCAGGTCACACCATCGACTTTTTGCTCACCGCCAAACGGGATGCCGCCGCCGCACTACGCTTCTTTCGCAAGGCCATCCGTCAACACGGCGAATCTGACGTGGTGACGATCGATAAAAGCGGCGCCAAAACTGCAGCTCTGACCACACTCAATGCCGATAAAACTGAGGAAGAAGCCATTACCATTAGGCAAAGCAAGTATCTGAATAACCTGATTGAGCAAGATCACCGTAATATCAAACGCCGGATACGTCCGATGCTGGGATTTAAATCGTTTCGACGAGCGCAGACG
>NZ_PIOG01000240.1:0-9986 GCF_002810545.1 Klebsiella sp. A-Nf5
CGTCTGCGCTCGTCGAAACGATTTAAATCCCAGCATCGGACGTATCCGGCGTTTGATATTACGGTGATCTTGCTCAATCAGGTTATTCAGATACTTGCTTTGCCTAATGGTAATGGCTTCTTCCTCAGTTTTATCGGCATTGAGTGTGGTCAGAGCTGCAGTTTTGGCGCCGCTTTTATCGATCGTCACCACGTCAGATTCGCCGTGTTGACGGATGGCCTTGCGAAAGAAGCGTAGTGCGGCGGCGGCATCCCGTTTGGCGGTGAGCAAAAAGTCGATGGTGTGACCTGCTGTATCGACTGCTCGATACAGATACTTCCACTGGCCGTTGATTTTGATGAAGGTTTCATCCATTCGCCACCGCCGACCTACTGTGCGCTTATGCCGGCGAAAGGCCTTATCCAGTAACGGCACCAGGCGGATAACCCAACGATGCAGCGTGGAATGGTCAACGACAATACCGCGCTCCGCCATCATTTCCTCCAGATTACGCAGGCTCAGGGCATAAGCCAGATACCAGCGAACACACTGGGCGATAACATCGATGGGATAATGCAGTCGCTGGAAAGCATTTCGGAACAAAGACATGGTCAGGTAACATCATAAAAAGACTGCATGTTACCCGACGCTCCCTTAATGCGACAGAGCCTAACGAAGCCCCGCCGCTAATCAAGTTCACATATAAACGCAACAGCATCGGACTATGTTATGGGCTTGTAAAAATAACTCATACCATAGTATGGTGAAACTATAGCAAAGGGGGATGCCAAGGTATAAAGCTCTCACATTTTTCATAATGTTAAGCTGTAAAAATTTTGAGTATTCAATATATAGCATCTCCATCTTTATTATAGATAATGTAGAGTGAAATTTTGTCATCATTATATATTACAGTAAATCATATGTCCATTCGTTTTTTGAAAAATAAAAGACCCATCAAGCTGCTTATAAACATCAAAAATTATTTTACTATCATGAGGATTCTTTTCTAATGGAATGAATGAATTAATATCATAACCATTATATTGATCTCCAAAATTAATCCTTAGGTTACTATCTTTTAGAACAATACGATTGCCATCATTAAATTCAGTAATGAAGTCAAGTCTTCTATTAATGTTTGCGACCTCACCATTTCTATCTAACTTACCCCTGACATATATTGTCGAGTAGTTACTTCTTAAGTTAAAGAAGTAATAAGCATTAAGATTGTAATCACTCCCAATATCCTCAATAAAAGAAAAGCATTTCATCTCTCCATATCTAAAACTAGCCAAGCTATAAAATAAAAATAATAAAGTAAAAAGACATAAACTACCGCACAATAACCTTATTGATACAAACCTTTGAAATGCCGAGTGGTAAATTTTCTTTACATAAAAAAATAGAATAGTTGTCTTTTTGATAGAATGTAATATATGCATTCATTTTTTCCTTGCAATCAGATTCAATATCATTGGTTATTAATTTTACAATGTTAGATGTTGGCGAATCCGAGTTTATATATATTTTGCAATGACCTATAACTAGGTTAGCGTCAACATAATATCGATCGAATGCAAATAAACTATACTGAGTTACCTTTTCTATAAATAAAGATAAACACATCAAAACCAAAAACAAAACCAAAACCAAGCCGAATTTATTCTTACTAACATTAGTATATTTTTTAAGGGTTGTTACTTTGCTAAATTTAATTTCTTCACACAAACGAAACCCTTCTCTAGGGATTGAAATTATCACTTGAGCATCTAAGCCTAGCTTTTTAAATGCACTTCTGGCGTTAAGGATATTTTGATGAAGAGTACTTATAGATACCGTTTGCTCATCACGCTTCCAAGCCCGAGCAATGAGCTCTCTGTATGTAAATGCTTTCCCTGGCTCATTCAGCAAACTCAACAGAATAACGCTTGCAGGAAAATATAATTTTATCTCTTCATTTGTTTTAATATTTCGTAACAATCGCCCCTCGGGATTGAACTCAATGATATTATTTATGATGTAATGCATATTCCCCCAAACTACTAACACAGCTCTAAAAGTCATGCCTACCATAATAAGTGCATAACATGAGGCCAATTTCCTTTGGTTATTCCAATAACCAGTACAGATCCTGAACTGGTTATTAAACTAGGAATTTAATCTATGTATTATATCATGGTCTCAAATAAAAACAAGCTTAGGGCTATGACTGCCATGTATGAATTTATATTGATGATAACTTTTAAGTCTCACAAAGAAATAGTTATAAATTTATTTACAATTCTAGTGTAGAGATTTCATTCTCTTTGTTTTATCATGCTATAATGAAAATCAAGATATTGTTAATTTTGTTCTTGTGTATATTGTGCTATTTATCAAGTTTAACATTTTCGGTCAAAAAGCTATGTTGTCAGCCTGATTTTGAAATTGACTCATATATATGTCAATACAGCCATGATATGCTGAATTTGGATGAATTTTAAAAACATTTAGGTTGGATTGATTTAAAGTTATTCAAACTTGACTGCGCTTTATACCGAGCGATTTGCCCAAGGCATCAAATCAAATAATACTTATTAAGTAAAGATTTGTAAGTTTGTTTTGGAGGCTCTTAATAAATAGATCTGCATACATTCATGCATAGCGAGAGCATCCACCTCCTTTACTGATCCATTTTAGATAAATTATTCTTTGCCTGATCTAGCTCATCTTTTGCTTCTTCTAAACGAATTTCCTTGCTCTTGATTCTCATCAATTTCTGATTAATCCTGGAGGTTTTCCCGTTTTCTTTAGCGTCTAGAAGTTCGTCTTTCGCGGCTTGAAGATCTATCTCGGCTTTCTTTAATTTCAATTGTTTCCTCTCGACATCTCTTATAGCATTCCGTCGTTGTTCAGTATCATTACAATATTCCTCAATATAAGATAATGCACTTCTCAAACGATGTTCAGCAAAAGAATTATTTGCAGCTTGTGCCGCGGATAACTTTGCTTTCACGTCATAAACCTGTTCCTTGCAACTACGGGTCTCTGCATGGAGATGCAAGGACATACCAAGAAGTAAAATAGTAATAAATCTATTGTACACAAAAACTCCTTATCAACAGCATTAAATACATATTAGTATGGAAGCTAATTTTTTAAAGGCGTATTTCAACTTTTCCCCAAAATTGTCACATTAAATTTTATGTGGATTAAATGTGTGTCTCAATGCTAATTATTCTTGAATTCATATTTTGCTTTTTCTAACAGACGATTAAAGTCTTTATTATTATGTAAAGCTGCAACTACCGCGGCTCCCATTAAACGACCATTATCAACATCACTCTGCCAATGAGCACCGCAAATGACACGGCTCTGGCCAAAATCGTAGCCTCGTCTAAGAATTTCTGTTTCACGAGCAGGGTTGATCTCTGCTAATACCAACGCGGCAGCCCATCCGAAGGAAGCATGGCCTGAAGGATAAGAACCTGTTTTAGCCATAGATTTATCTAACTCAGGTGTGCATGTACTACTTTTATATATAACAAAAGGTCTTACACGCATGTAGTGATTTTTAGCTCCTCTCATTGCATAGTCGTGACTATCCTGCAACACTCCTTGAAGTAGTTCATAAAGACTGGGAGTGCTCTCCTGGGATATTTTCTGGCCAAAGGCATCAGAAAATGCAGCTGAAATATTTTTATAATCAGCATCACTAGCCGCAAGGGTTTGGCGCTTGGGATCTCTTAAAGTCCTTCCAATTTCAAAGGCCGCCTTATCATTCAAAAAAGCTATGCTATTCTCTGGCGGAGGTGGGGGTAGTATACGTAAACTATCAGGCGTAGTATCAGCAGTTAAAAAACCGTGGGGTTCGGCCATCACATTGTGCGCAGTTAAGCACATAGTTACCAATGAACAGGCTACAATACGTTTCATAATAACACTCATAATCACCTCGATTAGTATCACTTTTATGGTATTTTGTGGCAATCTTAAGTAATGTTATAACGTTACTTATTTTAACCTTCAACTTTTCTGGCTTTGATGAACTGAAGCTAATCACTACCTGCTGGAATAAGCACTATAACACCTATAATTTTTACCTTTTATTTGTTTGCTCATAAGTCAAGAGCCCTGCACGTCAAACCTGTCAGTAATGAAAATGTCTTACTACGTGATAACTTTTAAGTTGCAATGTAAAAAATAATGTTAACATTCAGCCTGCCATGAAAGAAGATATACTAAGATATTTAGGAATGGGCTTAAATAACTTAGAAAGCCAGAAGTTTTTGCAAAGCTTGTAATAATATTTTTTTACCAAAAAGACGCGCGGCGCCTTGCGCAGCGTGAAAAATCTGGGCCGGTACCTGAAGCTTCCGCCGGTGGCCACTTCTCAGTTGCGCCACTACCGCGGCGGTGCCGTGGTGCATCAGTATTACGATCACCGCACGCAGCAGTACAAACGCCAGACAATCAGCCAGGAGGAGATGCTTCATCGGTACGTCAGCCATATTCCGGCGCGGAATTTTAAAATGGTGCGCTACTATGGTTTTCTGGCCAACAGCAAGCGCGGTTCGCTGTTGCCGAAGGTCTACGACGCGCTGGGGTTGTGTCGCATTAAGGCTTGGTCAGGTAATATGCTGTTTTCCTTTACGACGTTTTCTGTCCATGTCTCTGATCCGAAAAGCCTTCTATCGCCTGCATTATCCCGTCGATATTATCGCTCAGTGTGTACGCTGGTATTTGGCTTACTCACTGAGTTTACGCAACCTGGAAGAAATGATGGCCGAGCGTGGTATTGCCGTTGACCATTCCACGCTTCATCGCTGGGTTATCCGTCTGGTGCCCTTGCTGGATAAGGCCTTTCGCCGACATAAGCGTAAGGTGGGTCGGCGGTGGCGAATGGATGAAACCTATATCAAAGTCAAAGGTCAGTGGAGATATCTGTACCGAGCGGTAGATACTGCGGGTCACACCATCGATTTTTTATTGACTGCCAAACGGGATGCGGCAGCCGCCTTGCGCTTCTTTCGCAAGGCCATTCGTCATCACGGCGAACCGGAGGTCGTGACCATTGATAAAAGTGGAGCCAATACAGCAGCGCTGGCCACACTCAATGCCGGGAAAACTGATGAAGAAACTATCACTATCAGGCAGAGTAAGTATCTGAATAATCTTGTTGAGCAAGACCACCGGAATATCAAACGCCGGATACGGCCGATGCTGGGATTCAAATCGTTTCGGCGGGCACAGACGTTCTTGGCGGGCATTGAGCTGATCCATATGATCCGCAAAGGGCAATATCAGCCTCCGGTTGGAGGGAGTTTATCGCCAGCGGAACAATTCTATTTATTGGCTGCCTGAAAAACAGGCAGCGCAACATCTACTGACCCACTGTCGCTAATGCGACGAAACCGTAGGGTGTGCCAACGATGCCGTCCTGGCGGGCCATCCCCAATGCTGCCAGGGCACAGAACGCCAGATGGCTGAGTGCTGCGGTGGTGTTATCCGTAGTAACGGATTTGGTTTTGTCTAACAACGTTGTCTGCCCTGCCCGTTTTGACGAATGGTTAAAGGGACTCTGCGATCCATCACCATTCAGTGTAACTGGCAATCCTGACAGTGACCAGCAACGCATTGCACAAAATGTAATACAGGTGTATTTCTTTTGTGATCATTATCCTGGCATCAAGCGATATAACACTGTATCAGATATATTAGATTGCAATAACGCACGAGGTCTCTATAATATGGTTAAGGATGCAGCAGACTGGTTAACCCAGACATCCCGCTACCAACGCAAGTTGGTCAGGCCAAGTCCGGTAAAGGCGCTTCTGAATACCAGAGTTCTCTCTGGCGAAACCCACCTTAAGGTGGGTTTTGTTATTTCAGGGGTGTGGTAACGGCTTTCCGGCCAACAACTTGCTGGCAATAACAAAGAAACCCACCTTCCCTCCCCCTGGCTTGGCATCAACCGCATAGGCGCTGGTCACGTGTATTCGGAGTTTCTTCCGTTCCCGGAACGCTTTGAAGGGGACGTGGTAATAGCAGCGCTCGCCCTCGTCATTCAATGCCTCGATCACCGCATAGCTGCCATAGCCGGCATGGATAATTCGCTGGCGATCCAACGACAGTATCATGTCTTTAAGGTAGCGTTGCGCCAGGTCGTAGCGGTTTTTGCAGAACGGACGTGACTCTTTAGGCGAGTGATACATCAGCGCCCGCTTCTCCTCTTCGCTCTGTTCCGGGTAATCTTTGCAAAAGCAGTGAAACGAGTAGGAGACGATGAATTTATAGACCTTGTCCGCCTTATCCTCGCAGCGGTGCGTATAGATCACTTCGTGGGCGTCGAGAAAGGAAAGATCCCAGGTGTTCCCTTCCGCATCGGTGAAAGGACGCCATTTTTCCACCTCATCAATTTTCACGTCTTAAACTCTCCCAACATGACTCTCCCTGATGATCCTGATACACGAAATAACGGATGGCCGTCATGCTAACACAGGTGGCACCGACGTTCTTGCTCGGGATAAAAGCCCGCTTATCATCGGCTTCAGCACATATAATGTAATACAATATCACATCATTATGAATTACCAGTGTAATACATAGGTATTCTATTTTTGCATCAGCAGGTGCGTGTATTCGCGGTGATCCAGCGAGAACGTCACCCCCAGCTGTGGCGCCACGTCCAGAGCAAACACCTTCAGGTACACCTCCGTGCTTTCATAACGTTCATGGCCCATGTAGGTCTGCACCACTTTCGGCGGTACGTGGTTGAAGAACAGGTGCATTGCAAAGCTGTGCCGGAGCGTCTTGGGATTAATGGCCGGCAGCGCAAATTCAATCCCCTCCTCCCTGGCGCGCGCGACGGCCTGCTGCAGCCACAGCCAGGCCGTTTTCCGGCTGACGTCAAACAAGGGGCGTCGCCGGCCGGGGCGGAATGTCGCCAGGAACCGGCGCAGCTGATCGACGTAGCCGGCATCGAGCAGCGGCACTATCCGGGCTATCTTTTCCTCTGCCGATGGCCGTCCCCTGCCCCGCTGGCGTTGTTTCAGCGTGCGCAGGCGGACACAGGGGCGAGGTCCCTCGAGCTGCAGATCTTCCGGCGTCAACGTCAGGGCTTCGGTAATGCGGGCGCCGGTGTTCCACAACGTGGCATACAACATGCGCTGCCGCTCGTCAGGCAGATAATGAAGCAACACCGCCACCTCGGGCGCCAGCAGGTATTTAGGGAGGTAAGGTTGCAGCAGTGCCATGCGCCGCAGCGCGAGAGCGGTCTCGTACTGTGTCACGGCAACCGGCCGATCGGTGCTGGTCATCAACATGGTTCCCCCCTCATGAAGAATGTCTTTGTATGTCTTTTGTATTACATGTGTAATTCTGTTGAATTACATTACCCGCCGGTGATCCCCTGCAGGCTGGGCGATGGCCAGCGGAGTGTTGGGCGCCGGCATGTGGTCGGTGCCTAGTCGGTTGCCGATGATCGCTTCCCCTTGGCGGAATTTTAAAGTGAAATACAGATGTATTACATCAGTGCGCTGTGAAAAATCTGCAGGGTAATGCCATTGCCCGTTATAAATTTTTCGCGTAGCGCAATCTTGCCGATGTCGTCTATTTTGACAGCCCCGGAGACCGGACGCCACGGGAATAAATCGCCGATGCACCGATGCTGAGGTAACAAAATTCGAAATGAGCGAAAGTTGTTACCACCCTATTTTAGACAATATGGGGCGGACGATAGCCAAAAAGTCCCCTGCTTGATCGGCGCGTCAGGCGGGAACGGGGCTGGCGGCGATCGGCGGCCGCGGGCTCGCCGGCGAAACACTCTACCTGTTCGGTTACATGCGGGGAGAATGTGAGATGAATATGATATTCGGGGGGCGAGCTAACGTTGTCGTGATGCCGGCGGGCGGAAGTCCTAAAGTTTACGGCGCCGCAGTTTGGCATCGATGGACTTGAGCTGGCGTTGCCTTTTTATCTGATCACACTCTGGTTCAGGTGGCTTCTGACCACCGACAGGATCTGTTCACACTCTATCTCTAACTCTGGGTTTTTATCGCGATACATTGCGTACTCCTGCACCGCTTCAAAAATACGGCAAACTATCAGGCTATCCGTTTGGTCAAGCGAACTCAGGTCCTGGGCTTTCAGCCCTATGCTGTCTAGAATTTTTTCTACAGTGTTCACACTCCCAGCCCCTCTGTGTAATTCAAAATGATTACATATGTATTACTAAAGTAATTCATTTTCCGACTGAATAGGGCGCTCTGTCAGAACACGTGGCGCACCTCATAACACCGATGTCCTGCTAAACGTAGTCTTTATGTAATACATAAAGACTACGTTATCACTTCAGCGCGGGCTAAAACCCGCTTCGCCCAGCGACTTCTGCAGGAGGTTAACGGCATCCCTCATCTCATATGTCTCGTCTTCATCGACAGCACAAGCTTGAATTTCTGACCAGGTCAGGCGCTTGGCGAACTGCGCCAGTGCCAGCGCCTGGCTTTGGGTTAACTCGGTGGTGACGGTCACGATAGCGCTCATCGTTCTCTCTCCTTAATGTAATTCACAAAGATTACTTGTGTAATTCATCTGTATTACAGGTGTTCTTTGATCATCTCCAGCATTTTATCCGGGCCAACTTCTTTGGCCAGGTACAGTGCGGCGCGTAACACCGTCGAGTCCGTGATGGTCTTGGTGGTCAGATCTTGGATCTCATCGACCAGCTCGCTGCACATGACTTTTTCTGCCGGCGTCATACGGATGGTCTTCGGGTTCTCGCTGGTCGTTCTGTTCCGGTTAACCTTTACGTTGGAAAGGCGTGTTTTAGTCTCGCCCTGGGCAGGTTCCGGTTTGACCATCGCGGGACGGGTGAGGGGGCCTTTAGCCATTTATGCAGCCTCTTTCGATAAGACGGTTTCGAGTTCACGCATCAGCGCGCGGTAATCGTTCAGGGCCAGTGAGCCCTTGTTATAAAAGTAGAGCGGTACGCAGGCTACCTGTGCCTGTGAAATGTTTTCATCGGCGCGGATGCGGGTTTTAAGGTAGTTATCCTTCGTCCGATCGTTGCTGGCCAGCTGATCGTGAAGGTAGGTATTCATTTTCTTCTTGGCGCCATTGTACTCGTTGCGGAATACGCTGAACTGGGTAAAGCGGGTCTCCCTGATCTCGTCCAGGTAGTCGAGAACCACATCCAACCCCGTCAGGGCGAAGCTGCCGCCATCGACCGGGATGAGCACGTGATCGGCCATAAAGGCTGCATTGGTGGTCGACAGGTTCAGACCGGGTGAGCAGTCGATCAGAATATAGTCGAACCTGTCCATCACGGGCTGCAGGTGCCGAGAAAGTATTTTTTCCCGGTGATGACGTGTCAGGCAATTTTCCATAACGCGTTCAAACGACGGATCTGAAGGGATAATAAACAGGTTATCGATCACCTCTTCGCCGCTGACGGCCGGAATGATGGCATCAAAAATATTGAAGCGCGGGTTGTTATACAGGTCGCAGATGGTATGGCCATATTGCGCATAGTATTTTTTGCCGTTGGCCATCACCTCGGTTGAGTTGGCTTGCTGATCCCCATCGATAAGCAGCACGCGACGGCCTGCCTGAGCAAGAGTCATGGCGAGGTTAGTGATCGTGGAGGTTTTTCCAGCTCCACCTTTGTTGTTCATGATGGCGATGATGCTGGCCACCGTGTTGCTCAGCGGCGTGAGGATGGACTGCACAGGAGTTTCTGTCATCGGAATCTTCCTCTCAATGAAATACTATTGTATTACGTTTTGACGCAGATGTAACTTCGTCACCTGTGCGGATTATAGCAATACAAATGTAATACACAAGTATTTATTATGGATTACTAGTGTATTCTAATTTGCTTTGTGCCAGGTATGTGCTGGGCACTGTTGCAAAAATCTGGAGGTGATAGACTCATCGCCACCTTTTGCTGACGGAGCTGCACATGAACCCATTCAAAGGCCGGCATTTTCAGCGTGACATTATCCTGTGGGCGGTACGCTGGTACT
>NZ_PIOG01000251.1:0-643 GCF_002810545.1 Klebsiella sp. A-Nf5
GCAAATAATATTGACGGGAAATAAAATGAAAAATTCAAAAGCGATATTAAAAACCCCGGGTGCGATGAAAATTATTGCCGCCGATATCCCGGTACCCAAAGAGCATGAAGTGCTGATCAAAGTTGAATACGTTGGTATTTGCGGTTCAGATGTTCACGGGTTTGAATCGGGCCCTTTTATTCCGCCGAAAGACCCAAACCAGGAAATTGGTCTCGGGCATGAATGTGCCGGTACGGTGGTGGCGGTGGGAAGTCGCGTCAGTAAATTTAAACCGGGCGACCGGGTGAACATTGAACCCGGCGTGCCGTGCGGCCACTGCCGCTACTGTCTGGAGGGGAAATACAACATCTGCCCTGATGTCGACTTTATGGCCACGCAGCCTAACTATCGCGGCGCGCTAACCCACTATCTATGCCATCCGGAAAGCTTCACTTACAAGCTACCCGATAACATGGGCACCATGGAAGGCGCGCTGGTAGAGCCTGCGGCGGTAGGGATGCATGCCGCAATGCTGGCTGACGTGAAGCCTGGCAAGAAAATCGTCATCCTGGGGGCCGGCTGTATTGGCTTAATGACCCTGCAAGCCTGTAAGTGTTTAGGGGCAACCGACATCGCCGTTGTCGATGTTCTGGAAAAGCGTCTG
>NZ_PIOG01000199.1:0-323 GCF_002810545.1 Klebsiella sp. A-Nf5
TCAGCGCACCCCGGCAGCACGCTGGGGAAAACCGGAAGAGTTGATTGGCGCGGCGGTGTATCTGGCTTCACCTGCTGCAAACTTCGTTAACGGTCATTTGTTGTTTGTGGATGGTGGGATGCTTGCTGCCGTTTAAATAACTTTGCGTCTTTCGGGAAACTGGCACGCTCGCGATACCTGAAAGACGATATATTAAACCCGTGTGATGATATTCATTATCTGAGGATTGCTTATGCAAATGCTCGCGAAATTACCAGTGCGTCGCTGGTGGTATTTAATGCCGATTATTTTTATTACCTATAGTCTGGCGTACCTTGATCGCG
>NZ_PIOG01000029.1:0-2372 GCF_002810545.1 Klebsiella sp. A-Nf5
GAACGGCTGAATATTGAGACCTTCCCTGTAAAATAAGGATGTTTCTGTGAAAACCCTGACGCTTTTCCTGAGTGCCCTGATGTTGTGGGGGTACAGCCTCAGTGCGGCTGCTGACCCCTCATGTGAGGGCCGGTTTGTTAACCCGATCACCGATGTGTGCTGGCGCTGCATCTTCCCTCTGTCGCTCGGCAGCGTGCAGGTTGGTAAAGGCGACCTGCCTGATACCAGCAATCCCGGTAATCCCCTGCAGCTGTGTCCGGCGCCGCCACCGCTTTTTGTTCGCCCCGGTCTGGCCATCGGGTACTGGGAGCCGATGGCCATGACGGACGTCAGCCGTTCGCCAGGTTGCATGGTCAATCTGGGGGGCTTCAGTATCAATCTCGGCAAGACCGGCATGGGAACCGCGAGAAAGGACGATAAGCAGGTGAACGGCGCCTTCTATCACGTTCACTGGTACAAGTACCCGCTGACGTACTGGCTGAACATCATCACGTCGGCAGGCTGTCTGGAAGGCGGAGACATGGATATTGCCTATCTGTCCGAGATTGACCCGACCTGGGTGGACAGCAGCCTCACCACCATCCTGAATCCGGAAGCGATCCTGTTTGCCAACCCCATCGCGCAGGGCGCCTGCGCAGCGGATGCGCTGGCCAGCGCATTCCATATGCCACTGGATGTGCTCTTCTGGTGTGGTGGCAGCCACGGCTCACTTTACCCGTTTAACGGCCAGGTCAGTAATGAATCCAGCCCGCTGCAGTCGTCGGTACTGGTCAGTGAGCGTATGGCCTTCAAGCTTCACCGGCAGGGTCAAATTATGGAGAGCATCGGGAAGGACAAGGCGGTCTGCTATGAGTATCCGTCCCCGATCATCCCCAAAGAACGCTGGCGCTATCAGATGGTGAACATGTACCCGGACAGCGGCCAGTGCCATCCGCTTGGACGCAGCGTGATGCGCTGGGAGGCCGGCAAAAATCCACCCAACACCCGCAAGAACTACGGCTATCTGATGTGGCGTAAACGCAATTGTGTCTTTCTCTGACAGGAGTCTCTCATGAAATTAATGAATCTGTTTATGGTCATGCTTTTGCTGAACGGACGAGCAGTGTTGGCTGAAACTTCCTCGGTTACAGACAGGGAATGGCTGAAGCAGCAGGAGAACCTCAGCGAACAGCTGCGCCAGCATCCGGATAAACAGCTGCAGCAGGAGCTTGAGGCGCAAATCAGCCGTAATCCTCTGCCCAAATCTGACCGCCAGTTTATCGATAATCTGGTCAGCCAGCAGAAAGCGGCGAATCAGGAAAAGCCGGCAGAAGGGGCTTTGTACTTTGTCTCCTTCTCGATACCTGAAGAGGGGCTGAAGCGGATGCTGCACGAAACCCGGCAGTATGGCATTCCGGCGACACTGCGCGGGCTCGTCAATAACGACATGAGGACCACCACCGACGCGGTGCTGCAGCTGGTGAAAGACGGCGTCACCGACGGGGTGCAGATCGACCCGACACTGTACACGCAGTACGGCATCCGGAGTGTGCCGTCTCTGGTGGTACGGTGTCAGGCCGGGTATGACGTGGTACGCGGTAACATTCACGTCAAACAGGCGCTGGAGAAAGTGGCACAAACCGGTGACTGCGCACAGGTGGCCCGGCAGATGCTTGATGCGCCCTCAAATGCCGCCGGGAGCCAGCCATGAAAGATAAACCGTACTTCATGGCGTTACCGGAAATGGTGAGGGATGCGGGAGGGTTGAAATGAAGACGGTTATTTCCGTGCTGACCGCGCATTTTTTTGTCCTGGGTACCTTCATCTGGCTGGCATCCCCCGCCTGCGCTGACAGTGGAAGCGACTATAAAGCCGGCTCGGATTTTGCGAAACAGGTGCAGGGCAATGGTCTGAACTCACTGAAAAATTTCAGTGGTGAGCAAAACCTGCCGGGGTATACCGCCAACCCGGATCAGACAAAATACTACGGCGGCGTCACTGCCAGCGGAGACAGCTCCCTGAAAAGCGATTCAGCCCTGGAGTTCAGCCAGGGGGATACCGGCAAAACGATTACGGAGTCGTTCACGAACCGGCCACCGGATCAGATATCTCAGGATGCGCCGTTTATTCAGGCCGCAAAGGATACCGAATCCCGTGCCGACAGCATTGTCGGTGATACCGGACAGTCCTGTACCGCCCAGGTTGTGAACCGCAGCGAGTTCACAAACCATACCTGCGAACGTGATCTGCAGGTGGAAAATTTTTGCACACGGGAAGCGACCCTGAAGGATAACGCCACCACGCAGAAAGTTAACCGAACCTATCAGCAGGTGGTGACGCTGAATTATGCCCGGAGTACCCGGCAATGGAGTGGCAACCTGACGATCCCGACC
>NZ_PIOG01000143.1:0-708 GCF_002810545.1 Klebsiella sp. A-Nf5
TTCAATCAGCCAACGACCAAGACCACTTTTCTGATACTCGTTCAGCACGTAGACGTCGCACAAATAACCAAAAGTGGCATAGTCGGTGACCAGACGGGCGAAGCCGATTTGTCTTGTTCCATCCAGAAGCGCAAAACAAAGGCTGTTCTGGATTGATATTCTGACCGTTTCAGCATCAATGCCCGCAGCCCATGACGATTGCGAGAGGTAATCGTGAATGGCTTCCTGCTGAAAAAAGGCGGGATCGGTTGTGACAGTAAACTGGCCTTGGGTAAAACGCAGATGCTGATTATCCACTAAACGACTCCTTGCAAACTTGCTTTGATGAGACAAGCCCTACAGGCATACCGGGCAACCACTCAGGATGTTTTCTCATGTACTGTCATGATAAATACCAGCGGGCTCTCCCCCTGGTTTTCGTAGAAATGAGGAACGTCCGTTCTGGCCGTTGCCGAACAGCCGGTTTTTACCCGATACAAATGGTCCTTTACCCCCAATGTGAGCGTGCCCGACTGAACATAAAACAGTTCAAGCGTTCCTTCCGTGTGGCCCGGTGAAGCAAACTTTTCCCCCGGCTGCATTTCCCACATCCAGAGCTCGGTCATATCAGGCCCACCCGACCCTGCGAGCAGTCTTGCTCTCCCGCCTTTTTCACCTTCCCACAATTCTGGGATCTCATCTTCAGCAATGAGATGCACAGTCGGTTTG
>NZ_PIOG01000144.1:0-4199 GCF_002810545.1 Klebsiella sp. A-Nf5
TGTCGCATTAAGGGAGCGTCGGGTAACATGCAGTCTTTTTATGATGTTACCTGACCATGTCTTTGTTCCGAAATGCTTTCCAGCGACTGCATTATCCCATCGATGTTATCGCCCAGTGTGTTCGCTGGTATCTGGCTTATGCCCTGAGCCTGCGTAATCTGGAGGAAATGATGGCGGAGCGCGGTATTGTCGTTGACCATTCCACGCTGCATCGTTGGGTTATCCGCCTGGTGCCGTTACTGGATAAGGCCTTTCGCCGGCATAAGCGCACAGTAGGTCGGCGGTGGCGAATGGATGAAACCTTCATCAAAATCAACGGCCAGTGGAAGTATCTGTATCGAGCAGTCGATACAGCAGGTCACACCATCGACTTTTTGCTCACCGCCAAACGGGATGCCGCCGCCGCACTACGCTTCTTTCGCAAGGCCATCCGTCAACACGGCGAATCTGACGTGGTGACGATCGATAAAAGCGGCGCCAAAACTGCAGCTCTGACCACACTCAATGCCGATAAAACTGAGGAAGAAGCCATTACCATTAGGCAAAGCAAGTATCTGAATAACCTGATTGAGCAAGATCACCGTAATATCAAACGCCGGATACGTCCGATGCTGGGATTTAAATCGTTTCGACGAGCGCAGACGTTGTTGGCGGGTATCGAACTGCTCCATATGATACGAAAAGGGCAATATCAACATCCACAAAGCGAAGGGCTATCACCCGCGGAAAAATTCTATTTTCTGGCTGCCTAAATAACCGACAACGCTACTTTTGCCAACCTGTCACCGTTAACGCGACACAACCCGCAGCGCAAGGCCGTAGCGGTTTATCAACACGGATATAGCGCCTACCTATGGCCGTGCGCTTGCACTGCTCAAACGAGAAGGTCGATGCCCGCCTGACGTTGAACATCTACAGATTAACAGCATGGCGACCCTTTCCTCACAGGATGAATGGGGCAGTATTTATGAGAAGTCGAGCTATGTCGCTTTCGCTTCTCCTACGAAAAACCTTGCCGATGATAAAGTCCTGAATATCAGATATGAGAACGACCCGGTATTTAGCGTTTTAACAGGCCACAGTTTATCGCTGGACAGTTTCTTTAATCATGACGCCCCGCTTAAGACCTGTACCAATAACATCGTTTCATTCAATAAATATTATGCAGGCCTGACGTTTGATTCACAGATCTTATCCATCGAAAATATGGCGACCAGGGCCGGGCACTCCGGTCAGGGATACACTGACGGTGCTTTAAGAATTATGAATTCTGAAATCTATGGTTACACTAACCAGAATTCTAATATCATCGCATCCAATCTTTATAAGGAATATCGCTCGACGATATGGGGGGCGATATGAATAAATCCACTGCGCATGTTGAGTCAACCTTTATTGTTGAAGCAGAAACAAACGATTTATTATAAGGGGATAAAGGTAACAACTATCTTTGCGGAGGCGGTGGCGATGATAGCTTTAAAGTTCATTGTGGATATAATGTGATTTATGGCGGTTCGGGAGCAATACCTACATCACAGAATGTAATGTCGCCTATTTTTCCTTCAGCCAAGACGCAGATGGGAGAGAGGGCCGAATAACACGATGTGCAACTCGAATTTATTAAGCGGAGTAAGCCCCCAAAAGTTATTTTGACGAACGTTTCCATCGAAAACACTGGATGGGAGTTCTGGCCTCCACATATAAAGAACACTGAGTCAAGTGCATAAAAAACAACGAGACAATAGACTTAATATAAAATCGATCGACCTCATGCACTCGTGAAAAATCCAATTTCGGGATAGTATCGACTGGCAGTCGAAAAGTCAGAGCGTTAAAGTAATGCGCGTAAAAATAAATGCTTGTTATTTGTATTAACTGCGAATCAAAAAATAATATTACTAAGCATCAATAACGACATATTATCCTTAAAGACTCAAGCCAACATAATACAGAGAATATTGACATCCATGTCAATGCATTACTAAAAACCAAAATACCTCATAAGAAAGTAAAATCCACAAAACAAACCTTATGAAACATAAAAACAACAAAAAACATCAAAAAAAGAAGCAGAATGAAAACAAAAATCAAAAAAACAAACACTTAAGCATGGTTAAGTGACCACTTAATCAAACTTATCTTAACCTTCCCCTCCTCAAACTCTAAATTAATCTCACCACGAATTATTGCTCTAAAGAGAGAGCTTCATACAATAAATACGTTTAGAGAGGAGAGGGGAGTAATGAGAGAAAAAAACAAAAGTCGAAAAAACGGCATACTGATAACCAATGACAATTTTGTTGTGGTTTTCTTTAAAAATAAAATCCAGGGAAGAGTTCATGATAAAATTGACGTCATAAATAATTTTGATAATATATTCATAAGCATAAACACGACCTATTATGTTGACAATAGAGTTTTACAAGACACAGGTTCATACGCCAAATTGTTAGAGATGGAATTTTTCTCAGGAAATAGCGTTTGCTTAATGAACTTTAAAGGAATGAAATTCAATGCCAACTGCATTGATATGCATATGGAAGTAAGCGAATTAATTAACCTAATTGAAAAAGGAGATTACGCCGAAATATTCTCACCCCACAAACAACTTACAAGACAAGAAATTAAGATCCTAAAGCTAGTCAGCTCAGGCATGAGTTCAGGATTATTAGCAAAGGCACTTAACCTCTCTGTAAAAACAATTCACTCGCATAAAAACTCAGCTGTGAAAAAACTAGGATTTAAAAACTTCAATACATTCATTAGCTCAACTTGCCAATATGGATATCCCATTATGCCGGGAAGGGGGGGTATAAAAATTTAAATGCTGGAATTTTCATTAAAATTACGATCATAGCTAAGCTAGCCATATCCTGCCAGAATGGCTTCTTGTTCCGATTTGATTAATTCTTTTCAAACGAGGCTATATGTTGCTATTATTTACCTCCATTTTTCTTCTGTTTTTTTCTGCTTTTTGCTTAGTGATGCACTTTAAAAAAATAAAATCTAAAATGATTATACTAAAATAGTAACACTATAAAATAAAGATAGTATAGGATGAGTTTTGGCTAGACAGTGGCTCTATAGGTTTCAACTCGTTTAGCTCATTCGTTACAAAAAATCAATTTATATTGTGGACTTACCCCACGCTCGTAGAAAATGCTGTCCTCACGACGAGGACAGTTCAAAGGCCTCTGGACTGACGCCGCCGAGGTGACAGTGGCACCGAGCCCGATTATAGAATACTTCAATGTAATCGAATATATCGGCCCGGGCCAGATCCCTGGTTTTATAGATACGTTTTCTTGGTTAGAAAAATCAATCACCCCTTTTGTGGTTTCCTAACCATGAACGGTGGCGATGAGGAGATACACGGCACGGCACTGTTGCAAAGTTAGCGGAGAGATAGCCTTTTGTCTTATTCAAAGGCCTTACATTTCAAAAACTCTGCTGACCAGGCGCATCTCGCCCAGGGGATCTCCATAATAAAATGGTGAGGCCTGGCCTTTGCGTAGTGCACGCATCACCTCAATCCCTTTGATTGTGGCGTAAGCCGTCTTCATGGATTTAAATCCCAGCGTGGCGCCGATTATCCTTTTCAGCTTGCCATGATCGCATTCAATGATGTTATTCCGGTACTTAATCTGTCGGTGTTCAACGTCAGGCGGGCATCGACCTTCTCGTTTGAGCAGTGCAAGCGCACGGCCATAGGTAGGCGCTTTATCCGTGTTGATAAAACGGGGGATCTGCCACTTCTTCACGTTGTTGAAGATTTTACCCAGGAACCGGTATGCAGCTTTGCTGTTACGACGCGGGGAGAGATAAAAATCAACAGTGCGGCCCCTGTTGTCGACGGCACGGTAAAGATAAGCCCAGCGGCCATTGACCTTCACGTACGTTTCATCAATGTGCCATGGGCAAAAATCGGAAGGGTTACGCCAGTACCAGCGCAACCGTTTTTCCATTTCAGGTGCATAACGCTGAACCTAGCGGTAAAGCGTAGTGTGATCGACATTCACGCCGCGTTCGGCCAGCATCTCCTGTAGTTCGCGGTAGCTGATGCCATATTTACAGTACCAGCGTACCGCCCACAGGATAATGTCACGCTGAAAATGCCGGCCTTTGAATGGGTTCATGTGCAGCTCCGTCAGCAAAAGGTGGCGATGAGTCTATCACCTCCAGATTTTTGCAACAGTGCC
>NZ_PIOG01000036.1:0-622 GCF_002810545.1 Klebsiella sp. A-Nf5
GTTAACCAACTCGGCGGAAGCCTTTCACGAGCTGGCGCAGTCGGAAATTAACGTTGTTTCTACCGGCGGTGAGCTGAATAAAAATACGCTGTCGCTGCAGGGAAGAATTACTAAGGAAATTATCAGCCGTTATCACGTTGATATTATGGTAATGAGCTGTAAAGGGCTGGATATGAAGAACGGAGCGCTTGACTCCAACGAAGCAGAAGCGGAAATCAAGAAAACGATGATTCGCCAGGCGACGGAAGTGGCGCTGTTGGTCGATCACTCTAAGTTCGATCGTAAAGCTTTTGTCCAGTTGGTGGATTTTAGCCATATTAATTACCTTATAACCAATAAGGCGCCAGGTGCGGAATGGATAGCATTTTGTAAAGAGAA
Source organism: Klebsiella sp. A-Nf5 (assembly GCF_002810545.1). NCBI lineage: Bacteria > Pseudomonadati > Pseudomonadota > Gammaproteobacteria > Enterobacterales > Enterobacteriaceae > Klebsiella > Klebsiella sp. A-Nf5. The sequence continues at coordinate 379 of NZ_PIOG01000036.1, forward strand.
TAATATACAACTTGTTTATTAACTTTATTGCTGTTCAGATTAATATTATTTTAGTTTGCACCTGGGTAATGCCATAAAATTTAATGATGATGGATGGCGCGGCAAAAGTGACTCTGCCGCTGTCGCCATATTTTATATTTTAGCTGAAATTGAGGCATCCAGATGGAACAATGTGACCCTATCGGCGCAAGATTAGACCGCTTACCTTTATCGCGATTTCATTTTCGTATTTTTGGCATCATCA
>NZ_PIOG01000170.1:0-8177 GCF_002810545.1 Klebsiella sp. A-Nf5
GGCACTGTTGCAAAAATCTGGAGGTGATAGACTCATCGCCACCTTTTGCTGACGGAGCTGCACATGAACCCATTCAAAGGCCGGCATTTTCAGCGTGACATTATCCTGTGGGCGGTACGCTGGTACTGTAAATATGGCATCAGCTACCGCGAACTACAGGAGATGCTGGCCGAACGCGGCGTGAATGTCGATCACACTACGCTTTACCGCTAGGTTCAGCGTTATGCACCTGAAATGGAAAAACGGTTGCGCTGGTACTGGCGTAACCCTTCCGATTTTTGCCCATGGCACATTGATGAAACGTACGTGAAGGTCAATGGCCGCTGGGCTTATCTTTACCGTGCCGTCGACAACAGGGGCCGCACTGTTGATTTTTATCTCTCCCCGCGTCGTAACAGCAAAGCTGCATACCGGTTCCTGGGTAAAATCTTCAACAACGTGAAGAAGTGGCAGATCCCCCGTTTTATCAACACGGATAAAGCGCCTACCTATGGCCGTGCGCTTGCACTGCTCAAACGAGAAGGTCGATGCCCGCCTGACGTTGAACACCGACAGATTAAGTACCGGAATAACATCATTGAATGCGATCATGGCAAGCTGAAAAGGATAATCGGCGCCACGCTGGGATTTAAATCCATGAAGACGGCTTACGCCACAATCAAAGGGATTGAGGTGATGCGTGCACTACGCAAAGGCCAGGCCTCACCATTTTATTATGGAGATCCCCTGGGCGAGATGCGCCTGGTCAGCAGAGTTTTTGAAATGTAAGGCCTTTGAATAAGACAAAAGGCTATCTCTCCGCTAACTTTGCAACAGTGCCAGTTTCTCTGTTGCCAGATTGCCGTAATAAGGCTCGTTGATGGCGAACGGCGACGTTTTAATGAAAGCCGAGATATGCCGGCAGTACTGGTGCTCTCCGCGCAGCTTCTCCGCAGCGCGTTCTGCATGCTGACAGATGGCCTGACGCATGGCTTCATACGTTGTGACGCGTTCTCCGAAAGAACGGCTGCAGACAATCTGCTGTTTTGGCGGGGGGGCTTCTTCCAGCGAGATGCACGGCTCTCCGTTCAGTTCACGAACCGTTCTCTCCAGCACCACGTTGAAGTTTTTCCTGATGAAGGTCGGATTCGCGCGCGCCAGCTGCAGCGCGGTGATGATACCCATTGTCCCCAGCGTCTTCGAAATTCTCCGGCCCACACCCCAGATTTCTTCCACCGGCTGAAGTGACAGCAGTTTCTCCGTCCGCCGGGGATTGCCCGGGGTCAGGGCCAGCACACCACCAAATTGCGGCCATTCTTTTGAAGCCCACTGGGCTGACTTCGCCAGCGTTTTGGTGGGGCCCATGCCGACACCGATGGTGAGTCCCGTACCGTTGCCAACATGGACACGCAGCTGCCGGCCGAAGTCCTCAAAGTCAATGCAGCTGTTGATGCCCCGGATATCAAGGAACATCTCGTCAATGGAATACTGTTCCACGCGCGGTGCCAGCTCTTCCAGATGTGTCATCACCCTGGCGGACATCGAGGCGTACAGCTCATAGTTGCTGGAGAACACGTGCAGCTTCTCGGGAAACTGTGCGTCCTTCAGCTGGAACCACGGTACCCCCATTTTAATACCAAGAAGTTTCGCTTCTTTTGAGCGGGCGATAACGCAGCCGTCGTTGTTGCTCAGCACGATGACCGGTTTACCCCGCAGGTCAGGGCGAAACACCTTCTCGCAGCTGGCATAGAATGAGTTGACGTCAGCCAGGGCAAACATCAGTCCACTCCGCGCGTTTTATGGATAAACGCGGTCACCACACCAAAAATCTGCAGCGTCTCCGGGTCAGGGTGAAGGGCAGGGTAGGCCGGGTTCATGGGCTGCAGTACAGGACGGGGCGTCAGCAGAAGCCGTTTGACGGTAAATTCCCCCTCCATTTCGGCGATGACAATGTCCCCGTGCACCGGCTTCTCTGCCTTATCGACGACCATCAGGTCGCCTGAATTCAGGCCAATATCGGTCATCGAGTTGCCGATAGCCCGGACAAAATAGGTGGAGGCCCGGTGCCGGATGCAGTACTCGTTCAGGTCCAGCTCCGCTTCCGTGTAATCTGCCGCCGGCGATGGAAAACCGGCGGCGCAACGCTCGGTAAAAAGGGGGAGGGTCATGACCCCGGGTTCGGGGGAGGCAGCAATAAACTTCATTTTTAGCGTCTCATTAACTGTATTTATATACAGTAATTATTTTGCCGCCTTTATTTTTTTGCAAGCCTCTTTACGCAGCTCCGGGCTAAGACATTGCTGTGGTTACGAAAAAAATGACTGACTGTAAAAACGTATGTCGGGGCTACACCGGTAGCGGTATCCTGTAATATACAGATAACCAATGAATTTCTATCCAGGAGGTCTTTATGTCACCCGGCTTCAGAAACGTTCTTCGCTTTGCCGGCGTCCCCGTCGACAGCAGCGAACCGGTACGCAGGCAGTACGGCAGCCGCATGATTGGTATCGTGACGGTATGCCTGCTCCCGCTCCTGGTGTTCGACGTCCCGCTGTGGGTTTTCGTGCTCTCCCAGGTCATCTGGGGCGCGGGCGTGTATATCGGTCTCTCCGTGGCCGGAGATAAAACCCGGATCCGTTGATATCCCGCTGCTGATTGTACAAAAAAAGAACAGGCGTGGTGACGTCTGTCCTCCCGCGCTTCTCCGCTGTCTGCCTTCAGGTTATCCACAATCTTAAACCCCGCGTTTGTGGACAGGTATGTCGATACTCCTCTTTCCCCTGATGTCGCTGAAGGCCTGCCACCCGCTGCCAGTGTCTCGCGTCCGGCCTGTTACGGGACGGGCGGCTTTTCCGCTCAGGCCCGGCGTCGTTGAGAGTGTACGCCAGTCCCTCGCCCTTTTAAGGAACGCCCTTCAAGCCGCTTTTGCGGCATATTCTCGCCGTCGAACAGATATTCCACAGTCGGCCTGACCCGTGACCGGACGCGATGAACAGGCAGCGTGCGGCAGGGAACGGTATCGCGGTGATACCTCCTGTCCCCTCTGACTACAGGAGTGCTGCCATGTCCAGATTCATTCTCGGGAACTGTATTGATGTGATGCGCGGATTCCCCGACCGTGCCGTGGACCTTATTGTGACCGATCCGCCTTACCTCGTCGGTTTTAAGGACCGTCAGGGCAGACAGATTGCCGGGGATGTGACGGACGAATGGCTGCAACCGGCCACGCTGGAGATGTACCGCGTCCTCAAACAGGACGCCCTGATGGTCAGTTTCTACGGCTGGAACCGGGTGGACCGCTTTATGGCCGCGTGGAAGGCGGCGGGGTTCTATGCCGTGGGCCAGCTTGTGTTCACCAAAACCTATGCGTCAAATCGCCGTAATGCGAAAGACCGACGCGGATTCGTGGACTACCGCCATGAAGGGGCTTATGTCCTTGCCAAAGGCCGCCCGGTGCCGCCCCTCAGACCGCTGCCGGATGTGATGCCTTTTCCGTATACCGGCAATCCCCTGCACCCGAACCAGAAACCGGTGGAGGCGCTACAGCCGCTGATTGAGTCATTCAGCGCCCCGGGCGCGATTGTCCTGGACCCGTTTGCGGGGAGTGCCTCGACCTGCGTCGCCGCATACCGCGCCGGACGCCGCTATATCGGCATTGAAATGCTGGCGCAGTACCACCGGGCCGGAACCGAGCGACTGGCCGCCATGCACCGGGCCGTCAACACCCCGGCGGCGAACAATGAATGGCTCCCGGAGGCGGCGTGATGAACTACGACGGACACGAAGCCCTGCGCCGCGATATGGCCGGGCTGGCCAACAACATCTGCGACCTGAAAACCACCCTGAAAGTGCTGGAAGACAAATACCACTACCAGCACGACGGACTGCCGGAACGGCTGGCTGGCGTGAGCCTGCGACGCCTCAACGTCCTGATGGACGAGGCATTCAATATCGCCCTGTTACTCGATGAATCTTTCAGAGACTGAACCCCGGGCGGCGAGGCCGCCCCACTGAATCACGGAGACAACACCATGCTGTATGGCACCCGTAAAGAACTGAACAAAAAACTCAAACGCATGTTTGGGAACGAAGAACGCTACGCCCTGCTGGTCTGGACGAAAGAAGACGTGATGGCCCAGGCCGTGAACATGACGGAGGCTGAGGCTCACACCCTGCTTGAGCTTATCGGGCGCACGGGAACGGGGGAGCACACCGAAGAAGGCGTGTCATTCCGCACCGTGCAGGCGCTGTATGCCGGGATTCGCCCGAGGATTCCCCGCGTGAGCGTCCCCGTCGATACGCTGTATCGCATCACGGACATTGCCGCACAGGCGATTAACGGAGAAGACGAGCATTCGCCGTCCCTGACGGTAGATCACTACCCGAGTGTCGCTGACGCCCAGGCAGAAATCGCCTGGCTGAAACGCGAAATCGCCGCTTAACCCGACCGCCCCGCTGAACGGCGGGGCACTCACCGAAGGAAAACAACCATGAGAAACGACACCTTCAACGCGCTGATACTCCGCCTCGGCGACCGGATGCTGCGCCAGGCTGGCTGGCCCGACGTCATTGATATGGCGCCCGTCGCCCCTGAAACCGTACCCGGCTGGCTCGCCGCCTGCGGCTCTCTCAGCGGTGCGGAAATCCTCACGCTGACAGAGCAGCTTTGCCAGCCGCTGACGTATGGCCGGGCTGCGTTGTTGCTCGCCAGCGCCCGGCGGCTGGCGGGAACCCCGGCGCGTCTGCATCTCTTTCCGGTGCAGGCATATCCGCATCCGGAGCGGCTGGCTGACTGTCAGGTTATCCGCCTGCCTTACGCGCAGGAATGGCTGACGGCAGCAGAATGTGACGATCTGCTGAACCTCCTGAAAGCCTCCCTCACGCAAATAACGGAAATCGTGTGCCGGGATACGAAACGTATCGCTGCCGCGCTGGTTCCTTCCGCCACCCCGCGCCTGATGGACAGGTGTTTCGGGGACTGGCGGTTGCTGGCCGACGAGTATGACCATGAAAACTGGCTGGACGCAGGCGAGACCGACAGGCTGGATCAGGTCCTCGATGCCGTTCTGGTACGCAATGCGCGATTCTGCCCGGTCCTGTTCACCCTGGTAAATGAGCGGGAGGAAAATATGGAGGGCGCTGGGGTTATCACCGACCTGCTGCGTTTTCCGGGCGATCCGGTTCGCCGCTGGCTTGATCGCCGCGTATTACGGGACGTGGTGAGAGAGGCCCGCGGCGTTAACGCTCAGGTGTGACAGGCCGTTTCTGTGGGGGAGGGGAGACCCCCCCTTTTTCTGCCTGCCGGCGCAGGACGCCCCGTGCGATAAGGATGTCCCCGTGCCGGCTCCGCGTTTACCCGGCCCGGCCTCCGGGCCTTTGGGATGAAAACCCGCCTCTGTTATCGCCGTGTCGTGTGCGGGCGGTGCCGTGCCTCCATCTTAGCCGGGCTGTCGCGAATGCAAGGGTAAAATGAACGCGGCGGTCACCCGGTCCTTCCTTCCCGTCAGCCGGGATTTTCCGGTCGTTCGACCGCTCAGGATTCACGGCCTCACCCTCCAACTCCCGTCTGCCGTGTGCGTCAGGCTGCGGCTTCCCTTGCGCCCCTGCATTCCCGACTGGTCGCCCGTCTGTTATGGAGGCACGGCACCGCCCGGTGTCGCAGTCCATGTGATTACGGAGGTTTTACCATGCAGTATGTGAAAGCACGCCCCGTCCTGAATGTTGAAGAGTCCGACCGCCTGTCTTTTATGCCCTACATGTTTGGCAATGATTTTATGCTCGCTGAATTGCAGGTGTATGCGCTGGCCAAAAAATGGATACCCGAATATGAAGCCGAATTCTGGCATTACATCCGCTTACCGGAGGGCGGCGGTTACATGATGCCCGATTGTGGCCGCGTCCATATGGTCAGCACGGAAAGCTGGTTTGACCGCATTGTGAGCGCCGACGCGGCGGGCATTATTCTGACATCGCTGGCCGTTAACCGTCGTCTGGCGGCCCACCATGACAGCGGCAACCCGGCCCTGACGCACCTTTACATGCTGCGTGATGCCCAGCTCTGGAATCACATCACCCTTCACCCGGAATGCAACGCCATTTACGCCGCGCTGGACTGATTAACGACCGGGGCGGCCATGCCGCCCCGCAGGGAGACGAAAAAAATGAATTCATCTATCACCATTCCGGCGGTCTACGTGGGCACGTATCACCAGTACAACTGCGGCAGCATTTTTGGCAAATGGTTTGATTTAACCGATTTCGACGACGAAGACGCGTTCTATGACGCCTGCCGGACGCTGCACGCCGGAGAAGATGACCCCGAACTGATGTTCCAGGACATCGAGGGCATTCCGTCACAGTTTGCCTCTGAATCCTCTGTGAAGTGGGCGTTTATCGAGGCTTTCCGGCAGGCACAGGACGACGGGCGCGCCGCCGCGTTTGTGGCCTGGGCGGAGTATACCGGCGAGTGCGACTATGACGCCTTTGATGACGCGTATTACGGCGAAGCGGAAAGCGAGGAGGATTTTGCTTATGGCTTTGTGGAGGATAACGGCCTGTTAAACGAGGTGCCCGAATCCCTGCGCGTGTATTTCGATTATGAAGCATACGCGCGGGATTTATTCAGCAGTGACTATTTATTCCACGACGGTTATGTCTTCAGAAACTGAATGATGCCCGGCGGAGAAGTCCGCCGGGTAATGCCGGGCGGCGGGAACTGACCACCGCCCGGGTGATGGACGAAATCTGTGAATACATGACCTGTCAGTGCGCGGTATACATTGGCGGACACTTTATCTTACAGGGCGGTAAGGGCCAGTAAGCAGTAAGCGTGATGGCAGGCGTCCGGGCCGGAGGGCGCCTGTCAGCCCGCGCCCAAAACCCTGGCAGGCTGCGCCTGCCGGAGAGAAACTTCGCCGCGCCTCCGGCGCCGCTCGCTCTCTTCTCCGTTCTCAGTCGCTGAAGTCTCTGAATGCGCGTATTATCCGTGATAGCTTTCTGGAAAATGGTAAGGTGCATATGTCAAAATGGAATATCGCCTCATTCTCAAAAGACGAGCAGGACAAAGTCTCCGTCGATAAAGCGGCCGCCGCTGTTGCCTGGCAGGAGCGGATGAACAAGCCCGTGGTGCCGGAGCGGGTTGAACGGGAGCAGCCCGAACATCTGCCCGAATATTTCCGTGAACGTCTCCGGGTGCATCGGCTGAACAGTCAGCAGCTGCCGCGCGCAAATGCGTCTGAATACCAGAAGCCCGAAGACGGTGGCAGTGAGAGTAAGCCTTAATTTTTTCCCAGGGAGGGACTGCTATGCGTATGTCTGTTTTATTTGCTCTGACGTCTGTGTTCACCGCGTTTAATCTTGTATTTATGCCATTCCATCCCGTCATGATGTTATGGGCTTTCGGCCTCTCTGTCGCCTTCATTCTGGTTAATGTGATTGCCGACAGACTGCGTCTGTGGTCCGGTATTGCATGGGGAATGGCTGCCGCCGTCATCGTCGCTTTTATGCTTAACGGTGCAGAACCCGGTGAAGAAAACCGGGTTCTCATCAGTACATTCGCCTGTCTCGCCTCAGCATGGTATGCCGTGATTCAGTTCAGAAAAGAGAAGAGAGAGTCTCTGTCATGACCGGTACAATTTCTGCCTCTGCCTCTGCCTCTGCCTCTGCCTCTGCCTCTGCCTCTGCCTCTGCCTCTGCCTCTGCCTCTGCCTCTGCCTCTGTCTCATGCTGCTATTGTTGTAGATGTTGCAGATGTAGTTGATTTTGCTGCTCTTCCTCTTCCTCTTCCTCATTTGCTTTTCACACAATCTGCCCCCGGACACCTTCGGCTCCCGACCCGCTGGCGCGGTTCAGTCGTCGAGCCACACTGCGCTAACCGCGAAAGGACGCGGTAAGCTCCGCCGAACCCGCAAGGCGGTTTCGGGCCTGCCGGCTAGTGTCTGATGTCTGAGGTCAACGGCAGGCTTGCAGCATCCTTGTCAGGATGCGCCGCCTCTGTCGCGCCGTGGCCTGCGCTTTTCGCACCCCGGCAAACTGACGCCGGGCTGTAAGGGGCAACGCCGTTTCGCGCCCGCGCGTTTCGTCGTTGCGGCGGGTTCCTGCTCTTTCCTTACCTGGTGCCGTTTCACCCCTTTGAGTCCTTTCGCCGGGGCTGAGACAAGCACAACCCGCCTGGCTGTCCAGTACCGCTGATGCTCTCC
>NZ_PIOG01000151.1:0-53686 GCF_002810545.1 Klebsiella sp. A-Nf5
CCACCGAATCCCAGGTTCACCGTGAGCTCGCCTCCGGACTCTCCTGCCCGGTGGGCTTTAAGAATGGTACCGATGGCACCATCAAGGTGGCTATCGACGCGATTAACGCCGCTGGCGCACCGCACTGTTTCCTGTCGGTCACTAAGTGGGGCCACTCCGCTATCGTCAATACCAGCGGTAACGGCGACTGCCATATTATTCTGCGCGGCGGCAAAGAGCCGAACTACAGCGCGAAGCACGTGGCGGATGTGAAGATCGGCCTGGCGAAAGCGGGCCTGCCGGCCCAGGTGATGATCGACTTCAGCCATGCCAACTCCAGCAAGCAGTTCAAAAAGCAGATGGAAGTGGGCGCCGACGTATGCCAGCAGGTTGCCGGCGGTGAGCGGGCGATCATGGGCGTGATGATTGAAAGCCATCTGGTGGAAGGCAACCAGAGCCTCGAGAGCGGTGAACCGCTGACCTACGGCAAGAGCGTCACCGACGCCTGCATCGGCTGGGAGGATACCGAAACGATCTTGCGTCAGCTGGCGGAAGCGGTGAAAACCCGCCGCGGCTAAGCGAATCTGCGCTGGCACAGGCAATAAAAAAAGCGTGGAGATTTCCACGCTTTTTTGTTCTCACCGGGAGGAATTACTTCGCTTTACCCTGGTTGGCGACGGCAGCCGCTTTCGCCGCAATCTCTTCCGCATTGCCCAGATAGTAATGTTTGATCGGCTTGAAGTTTTCATCGAACTCATACACCAGCGGTACGCCGGTCGGGATGTTCAGTTCGAGGATCTCGTCTTCGCCCATGTTGTCGAGGTATTTCACCAGCGCGCGCAGGGAGTTACCGTGAGCGGCGATGATCACGCGCTCACCGCTTTTCAGGCGCGGCAGAATGGTTTCGTTCCAGTAAGGCACGACGCGGTCGATGGTCAGCGCCAGGCTTTCAGTGGTCGGCAGTTCTGCGTCGGTCAGTTTTGCATAGCGCGGATCGTGGCCCGGGTAGCGCTCGTCGTCTTTGGTCAGCTCCGGCGGAGTGACAGCGAAGCCGCGACGCCACTGTTTAACCTGCTCGTCACCGTATTTCTCAGCGGTTTCCGCTTTGTTCAGGCCCTGCAGCGCGCCGTAATGACGCTCGTTCAGCTTCCAGGATTTCTCAACCGGCAGCCAGGCCTGATCCAGTTCGTCCAGCACGTTCCACAGGGTGTGGATGGCACGTTTCAGCACGGAGGTATAAGCAAAATCAAAGCTGAAGCCTTCAGCCTTCAGCAGTTTACCTGCCGCTTTCGCTTCGCTAACGCCTTTCTCGGACAGATCAACGTCGTACCAACCGGTGAAGCGGTTTTCGTTGTTCCACTGGCTTTCGCCATGACGAACCAGTACCAGCTTAGTTACAGCCATTCTCTTACTCCTCTCTACACGCCATCCCTCGCGCCGCGAACGGTGCGCTGAATATGTTGGTGTATGTGTTATTGATTGATAACTATTCTCATTATATTGCCGTGATTTGGCTCACGGCAATGCTTATCCCTAACCATAGCGAAAATAGTGGCTCAGTGTAAGGTGCTTGTAAAACACAGGTTATTTTTTTGTCCTTTGGTGACGGAAAATAGAGCAGGTTGCTGAAAAAAGAGGCGGCAGAGAGGAGGGCGGGGACGAAAAGCAGCGCCCCCGGCGGGGGGCGCAAGCGGTTATCGGGCGATAAACTGATATTCCGTCAGGCTGACGTACTCCTGGCCCGGACGTAACACACAGTCCGGCTGCGGCCATTCCGGATGATTCGGTGAATCCGGCAGGAATTCGCTCTCCAGCGCCAGCCCCTGCCAGTCGGCGTAGGGCTCCGTCGTCTGCGACGGGGTGCCGCCGAGATAGTTGCCGGAGTAAAACTGCAGCGCCGGAGCGGAGGTATAGACCGTCATCTGCAGCTTGCCGTCCTGCGACCAGACCTGCGCCGCAGGCTGGCTGGCGTCGCCTTTGGCATCCAGCAGGAAGGCATGATCGTATCCCTTCACCTTTTGCTGATCGGCGTCGGCGAGGAAGTCGGCGGCGATGGTTTTCGGCTGGCGGAAATCAAAGCTGGTGTTAGCAACATCGTTGAGTTCACCGCCCGGGATACCGTCGCTTTCCACCGGCAGATACCTCTGGGCGAGGATCTGCAGCTGGTGCTGGCGCACGTCGCGCTGGTCACCGTCGAGGTTGAAATAGACGTGATTGGTCATGTTCACCGGGCAGGGTTGGTCCACGGTGGCGCGATAGGTAATCGCGATGCGGTTATCGTCGGTCAGACGATAGTGCGCGGTGGCCTGCAGAGTGCCGGGGAAGCCTTGATCGCCATCGGGCGAGGTCAGGGCGAACAGCACTTCCTGCTCGTCGGCGCGGACAATGCGCCAGCGGCGCTTATCAAACCCTTCCGGGCCGCCGTGGAGCTGGTGGCCCGCGTCGTTTGACGGCGTGACGTTGACGAGCTGGCCGTCAAGCGGGAAGCGGCTATTGCCGATACGGTTGGCGTAGCGGCCTACCGAGGCGCCAAGAAACGCGGCCTGGCGGGCATAGTCCTCCAGCTTCGCACAGCCCAGCAGCGGATGACGCAGGCTGCCATCAGCCAGCGGCACCTCGGCGCTGAGCAGCGTCGCGCCCCAATCCGCCACGGTAACGGTCATCCCCGCCTTATTGCGCAGGGTCACCTGCTGCCAGGGCTGGCCGTCCGGCGCCAGCGCGGTGGTTTGCGTTACCATTGGCCTGCCCCCTGTGACGGTTTGCAGACATAGAATGTCTCTTTAATACCGGTTTTCGCTTCATACGTTTTAGCAACGGCCTGCTGAACGGTATCGACCAGATCTTCCGGGACCAGCGCTACCACGCAGCCGCCAAAGCCGCCGCCGGTCATGCGTACGCCGCCTTTATCACCGATCGCGGCCTTAACGATCTCCACCAGAGTGTCGATCTGCGGGACGGTGATCTCGAAATCATCGCGCATCGAGGCGTGGGATTCGGCCATCAGCTCACCCATCCGCTTCAGGTCGCCTTTTTCAAGGGCGCTGGCGGCTTCCACGGTGCGGGCATTCTCCGTCAGCACATGGCGTACGCGCTTCGCGACGACCGGATCCAGCTCATGGGCGACGGCGTTAAATTGCTCAAGAGTGACATCACGCAGGGCGGGCTGCTGGAAGAAGCGCGCCCCGGTCTCGCACTGTTCGCGACGGGTGTTGTACTCGCTGCCGACAAGGGTGCGCTTAAAGTTGCTGTTGATGATCACCACCGCCACGCCTTTCGGCATCGAGACGGCTTTGGTGCCCAGCGAACGGCAGTCGATCAGCAGCGCATGGTCTTTTTTGCCCAGCGCCGAAATCAGCTGATCCATGATCCCGCAGTTGCAGCCGACGAACTGGTTTTCCGCCTCCTGGCCGTTCAGCGCGATTTGCGCGCCGTCTAGCGGCAGATGATAGAGCTGCTGGAACACGGTGCCGACGGCGACTTCCAGCGAGGCTGAGGAGCTTAACCCCGCACCCTGAGGCACATTGCCGCTGATCACCAGATCCGCGCCGCCAAAGTGGCTGTTCCGCTGCTGCAGATGCTTCACCACGCCGCGGACATAGTTCGACCACTGCTGGGTATCGTGGCTGATAATCGGCGCGTCGAGAGAGAATTCATCGGTCTGATTGTCGTAATCGGCGGCAATCACCCGCACGGTACGATCGTCGCGCGGTGCGCAGCTGATCACCGTCTGGTAGTCGATGGCGCAGGGCAGCACAAAACCGTCGTTGTAATCGGTATGCTCGCCGATCAGGTTGACGCGACCTGGCGCCTGAATGACATGGCTGGCCGGGTAGCCGAAGGCGTCAGCAAACAGGGTTTGGGTTTTCTCTTTCAGACTCATCATTACACTCCGGATTCACGAAAATGGACGTCGCTGACGGCGCGCAGTCGTTCGGCAGCTTGCTCGGCGGTCAGATCGCGCTGCGTTTCGGCCAGCATTTCATAACCAACCATAAACTTGCGGACCGTCGCGGAGCGCAGCAGCGGCGGATAAAAGTGGGCGTGAAGCTGCCAGTGGTTATGGTCTTCGTCGTTAAACGGCGCGCCGTGCCAGCCCATGGAGTAGGGGAATGAGCACTGGAACAGGTTGTCGTAACGGCTGGTCAGCTTTTTCAACGCCAGCGCCAGATCGCTGCGCTGGGCGTCGGTGAGATCGGTAATACGCTGCACGTGCGCTTTCGGCAACAGCAGCGTTTCGAACGGCCAGGCGGCCCAGTAGGGCACGACCGCCAGCCAGTGCTCGGTGTCCACCACCGTGCGGCTGCCGTCGGCCAGTTCGCGCTGAACATAGTCCAGCAGCATCGGCTGACCCTGTCCGGCGTAATACTCTTTCTGCAGACGGTCTTCCCGTTCCGCTTCATTCGGCAGGAAGCTGTTGGCCCATACCTGACCATGCGGGTGAGGGTTGGAGCAGCCCATCGCTGCCCCTTTGTTTTCAAAGACCTGGACCCACGGGTAGCGTTTCCCGAGGTCCGCGGTCTGTTCCTGCCACGTTTTAACCACGCCTTCCAGCGCTTCAGGGCTCAGTTCCGGCAGCGTTTTGCTGTGGTCTGGCGAGAAGCAGATCACCCGACTGGTGCCGCGCGCGCTCTGACAGCGCATCAGCGGATCGTCACTCTCCGGTGCGTCCGGGGTGTCGGTCATCAGGGCCGCAAAGTCGTTGGTAAACACATAGGTACCGGTGTAATTCGGGTTGGTGTCGCCGGTGACCCGGGTATTACCCGGGCACAGGAAACAGTCCGGATCGTGGGCTGGCAAGGTCTGTTTTGCCGGCGTTTCCTGCGCCCCCTGCCAGGGGCGCTTGGCGCGATGCGGAGAAACCAGAATCCACTGCCCGGTTAACGGGTTATAACGACGATGTGGATGGTCAACGGGGTTAAATACGCTCATGAAGGTTCCTTAGTCTGGATAACCCTGCGGATGACGGGACTGCCAGTGCCAGGTGTCCTGCGCCATTTCGTCCAGGTTGCGCGTCACGCGCCAGTTCAGCTCGCGGTCGGCCTTGGCAGCATCCGCCCAGTAGGCCGGGAGGTCGCCATCGCGGCGCGGCGCGAAATGGTAGTTAATGGGTTTGCCGCAGGCCTTGCTGAAAGCATTGACCACGTCGAGCACGCTGCTGCCGACGCCGGCGCCAAGGTTGTAGATATGCACCCCGGCTTTGTCAGCCAGTTTTTCCATGGCCGCGACGTGGCCATCGGCGAGGTCCATCACGTGGATATAATCGCGTACGCCGGTGCCATCTTCGGTCGGGTAGTCGTTACCAAACACGGCCAGCGAGTCGCGACGGCCGACGGCGACCTGGGCGATGTAGGGCATCAGGTTGTTAGGGATCCCCTGCGGGTCTTCCCCCATGTCGCCCGACGGGTGGGCGCCGACCGGGTTGAAGTAGCGCAGCAGGGCAATGCTCCACTCCGGCTGGGCTTTCTGCAGGTCGGTCAGGATCTGCTCCACCATCAGTTTGCTTTTGCCATAAGGGCTTTGCGGGGTGCCGGTCGGGAAGCTTTCGACATACGGGATTTTCGGCTGATCGCCGTAGACAGTGGCGGAGGAGCTAAAGATGAAGTTCTTCACGCCCGCGGCGCGCATGGCAGAAACTAATTTCAGTGTGCCGGTGACGTTATTGTCGTAATATTCCAGCGGCTTGGCGACGGACTCCCCGACGGCTTTCAGCCCGGCGAAGTGGATCACCGCCTCAATGGCGTGATCGTGGAGGATCTCCGTCATCAGCGCTTCGTTACGAATATCGCCTTCAATAAAGGTGGCTTCTTTGCCGCCGAGACGTTCAATCACCGGCAGTACGCTGCGCTTGCTGTTGCAGAGATTGTCGAGGATCACCACCTCATGCCCCTGCAGCAGCAGTTGAACGCAGGTATGACTTCCAATGTAACCGCTACCACCTGTAACCAGAACTTTCATGATTCGCTCCATTCGGCTTATCGTGTATGAGGAAGATAGCATATCAAAGAAGTGAAAAGTGTGACACAGGGCAAGTTAGTGGAATCGTTTACACTTGATGGTGAAACGACATAAATTAAAATTTTTTATTTTTAATACAGTAGATTAGGTGGTTTTGCCGCTATTTTTCTGAAAAATACCAGGGATCTTTCGACCCCCGGCAGGGGGCATCAGGCCACAGGACCGAGCTGATAAGTGTAACCGTCTCCACTGGGAGCGAACGCCAGGCGATGGGTAATACAGTCCGGGGCATCTTCCGCATGGTGCGAGACAAACAGCAGCTGTGTGGCCCCTTCGCCAATTAACACGTCGACAAAGCGGCGCACCAGCTGGCGATTCAGGGGGTCCAGTCCCTGCAGCGGTTCATCGAGGATCAGCAGGGTTGGATGCTTCACCAGCGCGCGAACGATAAGTGCCAGCCGCTGCTGGCCCCACGACAGGCTATGAAAAGGCGCGTCGGCGGTGCGTTTATCAATGCCGAGAATATCCAGCCACTGTTGCACCAGCTTGTGCTGCTTGTCCGAGACCGCCTGATAAATGCCGATAGAGTCAAAATAGCCCGACAGGATGACGTTGCGGACGTTGGTGCTGACCCGGTAGTCCAGATGCAGGCTGCTGCTGACGTAGCCGATATGCTTTTTAATATCCCAGATGGTCTCACCGCTGCCGCGACGGCGGCCAAAGAGCGTCAGATCGTTGCTGTAGCCCTGCGGATGATCGCCGGTGATAAGGCTCAGCAGCGTGGATTTACCGGCGCCGTTGGGGCCGACGATCTGCCAGTGTTCGCCCGGGTTCACGGTCCACGAGAGGTGATTGATGACCGGGCGATCGTTGTAGGAGACCACACCGTCATTGAGCACGATACGCGGCGCCGAGTCTGCCAGCGCATGACGGGCTGGTGGGACATCCGGCTCCGGCAGGGTGATGCCGTCCAGTTTTTCACTGTGCGCCAGCTGGGCGACCAGCGCCTGCTGCAGCAGGGAAGACTTCTCGCCGGTCTCGCTGAGGGTGCAGTCAGCCAGCACGCCGGCGAATTGCACAAACTCCGGGATCTCATCGAAGCGGTTGAGGACCAGCACCAGGGTGATGCCGGCGCGGTGCAGGTCGGCCAGCAGGGCAGCCAGCTGCTGGCGGGAGTTGACGTCGAGGCCGTCGAAAGGTTCGTCGAGGATCAGCAGTTGCGGATCGGTCATCAGGGCCTGACACAGCAGGGTCTTACGCGTTTCCCCGGTCGACAGGTACTTAAACCGGCGGTCCAGCAGGGCGTTGATGCCAAACTGTTCGGCCAGGCGCGCGCAGCGGGCAGGATCTTTCACCTCATCCTGGATAATCTCCGCGGTGGTGCGGCCGGTGTCTTCTTCGCCGGGGCTCAGCAGGTCGGTGTTATTGCGCTGCCACTCGTCGCTGACCAGCTTCTGTAACTGCTCGAAGGAGAGGCGGGTTACGCGGGAGAAGTGGCTTTCGTGCTGGCCGCTGAGCAGGGTCAGGTCGCCAGCCAGGGCCCGCGCGAGGGCGGATTTGCCGCTGCCGTTGCTACCGACGAACGCCCAGCTTTGACCCGCTCTCAGGTTCAACTGGTCTATTTTTAAGGTTTTTGTATCGCTCAGGCGAAACGTGCCTTGCGAAATTTGCAATGATGACATGATGTATCCCATTTTTTGCAGCGATGTGCATCAGGGATACGACTTCGGGCGCGTAATGTCAATGGGGTCAGCATAACGTCGCGAGAATGATGCGATCGGCATTGAAGTAAGCGATCGCCTCCGTCCCTGCCGCCAGGCCAGACGTCTGCGCCTGTGGCAGAGTGGCGCACAGGGTCTGACCGTCGGTCAGCGTCATCAGTACTTCGCACTGCCCGGAACCGCATTCGATATGGCTGATACGTCCCGACAGCTGGTTATCGGCCTGGCGGGCCACGTCGGGGTCGAGGGTGATGCCGACCCAGGGGGCCTTCAGCAGGACCAGCACCTCCTGGCCCTCATCGAGCCCCAGCTTCTCAGCGCTTTGTGCGGTGATGGCGACGGTCAGGCGTGTCTGCCCGTCGGCCAGCAGTACCTCGACGTGCTGCTGCACCTGCTGGCGATCGCGACCGGTAATGGTGCCGAACCACTGGTTGCGGGCGCTGGTCTGCAGGGAAAAGCGTGAGATAGCCGCCAGCAGGCTATCCAGCGGCAGGGCATCGTCATCGCTGAGTACATCAAACGCTTTCTGCTGGATCTGCGCCAGCAGATCGTACAGCTGGATCAGCCGCTGCCCATAGCGGGTCAGCACCGCGCCGCCGCCGCCTTTACCGCCGGTGGCACGATCCACCAGCGGTTGTTCGCTGAGCTGGTTCATCTCGTTAATGGCATCCCACGCGCTTTTGTAGCTGATACCCGCGTGCTTCGCCCCCTGGCTTATCGAACCGGTCTGGTCAATTTGTTTGAGCAGGGCGATCCGCCGGGGATCGGCAAACAGGCGCTGCTGTAGCTTAAGGGTGAGAAGAATTTCGGCCTGCATAATCGTTTCCTGACAAAAAAGGGTATTGTGACCGATAGTCACCCGCTTGCAAAACCTCTGTGCGCGGTTTTGTCATTAGCCACCGCACAAATGGGGCGTGTTTTTTCGGCTGAAACCGTTACAATCAGCAAATCATACTATCTGGAGTGAACCATGTTAGAGCTTTTGAAAAGTCTGGTTTTTGCGGTCATCATGGTACCGGTGGTGATGGCGGTCATCCTGGGATTGATTTACGGTCTTGGCGAAGTGTTCAACCTCTTCTCCGGCGTAGGCCACAAAGATCGCAGCCAGCAAAATCATTGATTTCCCGGCGCCCGGTTTAACCGGGCGCTGTGCTATTTCCCTCCTGTATCATTTCCCTTCGTTTTATTGTCCTGTGTCACTATAAAAATGCTCTGCATATCGTTATATTGTCGAATACATAACGCATTGACAGGAGATTCAGATGGCAGGTTCTTGGTTACGCGGAGTTATCGGGGTATCACTCACGCTGTGCGTCGCGGGTCAGGCGCTGGCGGCAGAGGGGAAAGTGACCGTTTTCGCCGCCGCATCGTTAACCAACGCGATGCAGGATATTGCCCAGGCGTATAAGAAAGAGAAAAACGTCGATGTCGTGTCGTCGTTTGCCTCGTCGTCGACGCTGGCGCGGCAAATTGAAGCGGGCGCACCAGCCGATCTGTTTATCTCCGCCGATCAGAAATGGATGGATTACGCGGCAGACAAAAAGGCCATCGACCCGGCAACCCGCGCCACCCTGCTTGGCAACAGCCTGGTGGTGGTCGCGCCGAAAGCCAGCGCGCAGGGGGCGATAACCATTGATGAGAAAACCGACTGGACCAGCCTGCTGAAAGGAGGCCGTCTGGCGGTGGGCGATCCGCAGCACGTTCCGGCAGGCATCTACGCCAAAGAGGCGCTGCAGAAACTCGGCGCCTGGGAGACCCTGTCGCCGAAACTGGCCCCGGCTGAAGACGTTCGCGGCGCGCTGGCCCTGGTGGAGCGCAACGAAGCGCCGCTGGGGATTGTCTATGGCTCCGATGCCGTGGCCAGCAAGGGAGTGAAAGTGGTCGGCACCTTCCCGGAAGCCTCGCATCAGAAAGTCGAGTACCCGCTGGCGATTGTCGATGGTCACCGCAATGCGGCCGTAAGCGCTTTCTATGACTACCTGAAAGGGCCGGAAGCGTCCGCGATTTTTAAACGTTACGGATTTACCACCCGCTGATGTTTCTGAGCGAACCCGAATGGCAGGCGGTGCTGCTGAGCCTGAAAGTCTCCTCCCTGGCGGTGGCCTTGAGCCTGCCTTTTGGGATCTTTTTTTCCTGGCTGCTGGTTCGGCGCACCTTTCCCGGTAAGGCGCTGCTCGACAGTATTCTCCATCTGCCGCTGGTGCTGCCGCCGGTGGTGGTGGGGTATCTGCTGCTGGTGGCCATGGGGCGGCGCGGGTTTATTGGCAGCTGGCTGTATGACTGGTTCGGTATCAGCTTTGCCTTCAGCTGGCGCGGAGCGGTGCTGGCGGCGGCGGTGATGTCTTTTCCGCTGATGGTGCGCGCCATTCGCCTGGCGCTGGAAGGGGTGGACGTCAAACTGGAGCAAGCGGCGAGAACCCTCGGGGCCAGCCGCTGGCGGGTGTTTTTGACCATTACGCTGCCGCTGACCCTGCCGGGGATTATCGTCGGCACGGTGCTGGCCTTCGCCCGCTCGTTAGGGGAGTTTGGCGCGACCATCACGTTCGTCTCCAATATTCCCGGCGAAACGCGCACCCTGCCTTCGGCGATGTACACCTTGATCCAGACCCCGGGCGGGGAGGGGGCGGCGGCCCGCCTCTGCCTCATCGCCATCGGACTGGCGCTGGTTTCGCTGCTGATTTCGGAATGGCTGGCCCGTGTGAGCCGCCAGCGCATGGGAGGATAATGATGCTGGAGCTGGACTTTACCCAGACCCTCGGCAGTCACTGCCTGCAGATCCGTGAAACCCTGCCCGCCAGCGGGATCACCGCCATCTTTGGCGTCTCCGGCGCTGGCAAAACCTCGTTGATTAATGCCATCAGCGGCCTGACCCGTCCGCAGACGGGGCGCATCGTGCTCAACGGCAGGGTGCTGAACGACACCGCGCAGCGTATCTGCCTGGCGCCGGAGCAGCGCCGTATCGGCTATGTGTTTCAGGACGCGCGCCTGTTTCCCCACTATAAAGTGCGCGGTAACCTGCGCTACGGGATGGCGAAATCCATGGTCAGCCAGTTCGATAAGCTGGTGGAATTGCTGGGGATCGCGCCCTTGCTGGATCGCCTGCCGGGCCGGTTATCCGGCGGCGAAAAGCAGCGAGTGGCTATCGGCCGCGCCCTGCTGACCGCACCGGAGCTACTGCTGCTGGATGAGCCGCTGGCCTCGCTGGATATTCCGCGCAAACGCGAACTGTTGCCCTACCTGCAGCGGCTGGCGCAGGAGATCCATATTCCGATGCTTTACGTCAGCCACTCGCTGGATGAGATCCAGCATCTGGCCGATCGCGTGCTGGTACTGGAGGCCGGTAAGGTGAAGGCTTTTGGTCCACTGGAGGAGGTCTGGAGCAGCAGCGTGATGCACCCCTGGCTGCCGGCGGAACAGCAGAGTACGATCCTCAGCGCCACGGTCGCCGCGCAGCATCCGCAGTACGCGATGACGGCCCTGACGCTGGGCGACCAGCTGCTGTGGGTCAACCGGCTCGAACGTCCCGCAGGAGACACCGCGCGGATCCGCATTCAGGCGTCGGACGTTTCGCTGGTGCTGGCGCAGCCGTCCGGGACCAGCATCCGCAATATCTTACGCGCCGAGGTGGTTCAGTGT
Organism: Klebsiella sp. A-Nf5; assembly: GCF_002810545.1. Classification (NCBI taxonomy): domain Bacteria; kingdom Pseudomonadati; phylum Pseudomonadota; class Gammaproteobacteria; order Enterobacterales; family Enterobacteriaceae; genus Klebsiella; species Klebsiella sp. A-Nf5. Next base: position 11,292 of record NZ_PIOG01000151.1, read on the forward strand.
CTCGAAGTCAACGGGCAGATTGAGGTCCAGCTTAGGGTGAGCGGCCATCCTCTGTGGGCTCGAATCAGCCCCTGGGCGCGGGATGACCTGGCGATAGCACCAGGTCAGCAGGTGTTTGCTCAAATCAAAAGCGTGTCGATCGCCGCCTGATTACAGCAGCTGGCGGTAGATAAACTCGGCGATGCTGCTGGACTCATTGTCACCGATGACCACCCTGGCACGGGCTTTCACCTCGTCCACCGCATTGCCCATCGCCACCCCGGTGCCCGCCGCTTCCAGCATGCTAAGGTCGTTGTAATTATCGCCGAAGGCCACCACATCCTGCATCGACAGCCCCTGGTCGGCTACCCACTGCGCCAGGCGTTTGCCTTTGCTGTTGCCGGCGCGCGCAATATCCACCTGATCGTGCCACGACCATTCGCACTCCAGGCCCAGCGTCTCGCCAACCTGGCGGGCAAAGCGCTGCAGACGGGGAATGTCTTCATCGGTGAGGGCGAATTTCCATACCGCGTTGACCTCGCGGACCGCCTGCGCCAGCGAGTCGACCTGGCGGAAGACCGGGCGCTGATCCTCCGGTAGCGCCTGCGCCCAGTTGCGGGTGCGGATCACATGCCCGGTGGGCTGTTCATAAAGCATCGCATCATCCACATACGCCAGGCCATGGATCTGCTGTTCGGCGAGCATGGCCGTCAGGCTGACCGCTTGCGCTACCGGCATAGGATCGGCTGCCAAAACCTCTTTTGCGTGATAATCATACAAATAAGTGCCATTACAACAAATTGCAGGTGTATCGAGAGCCAGTGCCTGATAAAAAGGATGAATAGCGACGTGATGACGTCCGGTAACGACGATAACCTGGTAGCCCGCCTCTCTGGCGCGGGCCAGCGCCTCCAGCGAAGCGGGCAGGATGGTTTTTTTGCTGGTGAGCAGGGTGCCGTCTAAATCCAGGGCAATCACGCGTGTTGTCATGTGTTATTTCCGGTTGATGTTGAAAAGTGACCTGGCCATGATGGTACACCGCCGTGGCGTCAGGACCAATTTTTCCACATCTGCCGTGAATGCCTGTATGCCCTTTGTGCCGCCGTCCGTCGGAAATTCAGCGGACTTTGCGAGTATCATGGGCGGATGTCTTATAATTTTCAGGGTGCTGTTATCCTGAAAATGAAAATTCCACGTGCAGTGAGGGAAGGAGTAGTCATGAAACAAACCGTTTATACCGCCAGCCCGGAAAGCCAACAAATCCACGTCTGGAGTCTTGAAGCGGACGGCAAACTGACGCTGGTGCAGGTGGTTGATGCCCCGGGGCAGGTACAGCCGATGGTGGTCAGTCCCAACAAGGAGTATCTGTACGTTGGCGTTCGTCCGGAGTTTCGCGTGTTAGCGTATCGCATCACGCCGGATAACGGAGCGTTGACCTTCGCCGGGGAAGCGGCGCTGCCGGGCAGCCCGACCCACATTTCTACCGATCATCATGGCCGCTTTGTCTTCAGCGCCTCCTACAATCAGGGCTGCGTTAGCGTGACCCCGCTGCAGGACGGCCTGCCGGGCGAAACCGTCACCGTGGTGGAAGGGCTGGAAGGTTGCCACTCGGCCAATATCTCCCCGGACAACCGCACCCTGTGGGTGCCGGCGCTGAAGCAGGATCGTATTTGCCTGTTTACCCTCAGCGAGGATGGTTTCCTCTCCGCCCAGGAGCCGGCGGAAGTGACCACCGTCGAGGGCGCCGGTCCGCGCCACATGGTGTTCCATCCGAACCAGCAGTATGGTTATTGCGTCAATGAACTGAACAGCTCCGTTGACGTCTGGGAGCTGAAAGACCCGAATGGCAACATCGAATGTGTACAAACCCTGGATATGATGCCGCAGGATTTCACCGGCGTGCGCTGGGCGGCGGATATTCACATCACCCCTGACGGTCGTCATCTGTACGCCTGCGATCGTACCGCCAGCATCATTACGGTGTTCAGCGTCTCGGAAGATGGCAGCGTGCTGGCAGTGGAAGGCTATCAGCCAACGGAAACCCAGCCACGCGGCTTTAACCTCGATCACAGCGGTAAGTATCTGATTGCCGCAGGGCAGAAGTCGCACCATATCGCAGTGTATGAAATTGAAGGTGAGCAGGGGCTGCTGCAGGAGAAAGGCCGTTATGCGGTCGGTCAGGGCCCGATGTGGGTGGTGGTCAACGCCCACTGAAGCGTCAGGCGGTAAAAGAAAAACCTCGCGTCAGCGAGGTTTTTTGATCAGAGCGGACAGGCTCTTTAGGGAAGGGGGCGCCAGCACTGGCAGGCCTGAAACGCAGAGCGGTTAAATATCGTCCATGGTGTAGCCGACGACAATTTCCAGCGTTTTACGGATCACGTCGGCAGTGACCACGTCATCGGTGCTTTCCAGCGCCTGAATCAGCCATAATATAATGGCTTTATTGTTCAGGTGCCCTTCGGACTGAAGAATACTGTTGATGGCGAGCGACATGACGGCGGACTCATCAACCAGTTTATCACCGGCGTTACGGAAATAATCTGAGAGCGCGGTGTCCTGCAGTCCTGCGTAAATATCGGGTTGCTGATGCATAGTCTGTCTCATCACATTCTCACTCTGTTTTATTCACCATGGTTGGGACAATCAGTGGATTTTTTTAGCTTCCGGCGCCATGCTGCTTTGCGCCAGCGTTCCTCTGCTTTCCCAACGGCCATTGATTTTCTTAACCTGCAAAGGCGCGTGCTTCCGCTGGAGGACGAGCTTCGCGCAAATTTCTTCAATAACGGCAGCGATGATTTTCCTTCGCTGGCGATCTGACTCTGTGGCCTGCATCAACCGAAGCCGAACCAGCAGGGTCGGGGTGGTAATCGGGCGATTTGTTTTCAGAAGCGCGAGCACCGCCTCGCCGATGATCTCATCGGTTATTTCCTCAGTATCACTGCTATTCATAACCGTCTCTCTGCATGCCACACTCTTCCTGAATCTGATAACGGGCATTCAGGTCAGCAGCAGGTTTATGGAAGCGATCGCCCCTCATCTGCTACTGCGGTTGCAACAGGCGACGATCGATGACGTTATTCCTGACCGGCAAACAACAAACCAATTAAGGTTTGATAGTGGCTCTCTTCCTCAGGCGCACGGGCGCTGTCAAGGCGGCTCAACAGTTTGGTGCACAGTGCCTTGCGGTTGAGATGGCGCCCTTCGTTGAGAATATCCATCACGATCTGGCCCAGCGTTTCCTGCTGGGAAGGTAACGATGCTTTGTTGAAATACTGGGCAATTGCGTTCGCTGTATCTGGAATGTAACCATTCTGCTGCATATGTGCTCCTTTCATTTCATTCATCTGTTAACTGCAAATAAACTTATACAATAATTATTAAGTTGTACACATAAAGTTGCGCAATATTGCTGCTATTGTCTCTATTTTATTGATTTTTAATAAATTAATTTTATTGCGTGATTGTTTTTTAACCTGTTTGGGTGGGGTTTTATGTTGTACATTGTACAAGGTGAGAGGGTGGGGGACGCCGGGGTGGGGCGTAATGCGTTTGAGTGTATATTTTTTGTTAAGATAAACCGTAGTTTTGCAAGACGATTAGCCTGATAACTGCTACTGTGAATGCTTATCCCTCCCATCTGGAATCACTATGCTTACCACCATCATTTATCGCAGCCATATTTGCGACAATGTCTCATTCAAATCGATCGAGGCCATGGTTGCCAGGGCAAACGAGAGAAATGGGCAGGCGGATGTCACCGGTATATTACTGTTTAACGGGACGCATTTTTTTCAACTTATTGAAGGACCAGAAGAAAAGGTACGGGATATTTATCAAAAAATTTTCCTCGATCCCCGTCATTATAATCTGGTGGAGTTGTTTTGCGATTATGCACCGTCCCGTCGATTTGGTAAGGTCGGTATGGAACTGTTTGATTTACGGGAACATGATCGCGAGGAAGTACTACAGACAGTGATGGACCGGGGCACGACAAAATATCAGCTCACCTATGATGACCGGGCGCTGCAATTTTTCCGTACTTTTGTCGAATCCACGGAAAAAGCGAACTATTTTGAGATCCCTTCCGCGGACAGTTGGGTATTTATTGCTGATAACGAGACCTTTTTCCCTGACACTCCTATTATCGATAATACGGAAAGCTGGTCTTTTGCCTTTCAGCCGATCGTCGATCCTTTCGCCTGTGAAATTATCTCGTGGGAAGCACTGCTGCGCACACCGGATGGTCAATCTCCTGGCGCCTATTTTGCCGGGCTGGCAGGGGACGATATTTATCTTGCCGACCTGCACAGTAAACGCGTCGCGCTGTCTCTGGCGGGGAAATTAGGTTTACGTAATAAGGCGTTAAGCATTAATTTGCTGCCGATGACGCTGGTGAAAGCGCCTGACGCGGTGGCTTTTCTGCTCGATGAAATTAAGCGCAATGATCTTATTCCGGAACAGATTATTGTGGAGTTTACCGAACGGGAAGTGATCTCACGGATGGACGATTTTACCGATGCGGTGCGTAAGCTGAAGGGCGCGGGGATTAATCTCGCCATCGATCACTTCGGCGCAGGCTTTGCCGGGCTATCGCTGCTGGCGCAATACCAACCTGACCGGATTAAAATCGACCATGAACTGATCCGCAATATTCATCAGGACGGCCCGCGACAGTCAATTGTACAGGCTATTATCAAATGCTGTTTTTCGCTGGAAATTGCGGTATCTGCTGTCGGTATCGAGCGTGCTGAAGAGTGGATGTGGCTGGAATCAGCCGGTATCTCACAGTTTCAGGGAAATTTATTCGCGGGTGCCCGCCTGGGGGGCCTGCCCGCTATCGCCTGGCCGGAGAAAAAATGATTCACCGCGAAATCAGCTAACTTTTTTTCATCTTTTTCCCCGCGCGCTGTGAGCCACAACCTGATATCTTTATCTGTACAAGAAAATAGAGTTGTACAGGATGCCTGAATTCGTTAGTTTAGGTATTAAAGTATCAGGTTGATGTGAGGCTGCTATGGCGTTTTACAGTATCGGTGAAGTCGCCGAACGTTGCGGAATCAATCCGGTTACATTGCGCGCATGGCAGCGGCGTTACGGTCTACTGAAACCGCAGCGCAGCGAAGGCGGGCATCGACAGTTTGATGAAGAAGATATCCTGCGCATAGAAGAGATCAAGCGCTGGATAGAGCGCGGTGTATCCGTCGGGAAAGTCAAAGCGCTGCTGGAGGACAACCTGCCGGCGGCGCGCGACGAATCCGCGCATCTTCAGGAAGAGATGATGTCCATTCTGCGTTATATGCAGCCCGCCAGAATCCGCGCCAAATTAATGGCGTTGAGCCATCAGCACCCCGTCGACACCCTCATCGATAGCCTGTTAGTGCCGGTACGACAGCGGCTGAAGCTCGATCAGAATACCTCGCTGGTGATTAGCAGCATGCTGGACGGCTTGTTAATCGACTGCGTGGCGCTGTTTCTCGCCGAAGCGCGTAAAAAAAATGGCAAAGAGACGCTGCTGGTGGGCTGGAGTAATGAAGACCGGACTCGCCTGTGGCTGGAGGCATGGCGTCTTTCCCAGCGCGGTTGGCATGTCAACGTTCTCGCGGAGCCGCTGGAGTCGCCACGGCCCGAGCTGTTCCCCGGGCAGCATACCTTCGTCTGGACCGGACGCGCCGTCACCCCTCTGCAGCAAGAGCTGCTCAGCCACTGGCAGGAGCAGGGCTTCAGCATTCATTTTCACAGTACGCAATAGCCCCGTCTGCGGGGACAGGCCGGGGCTGTGCGCCTGGCTAGAGGTGAATCTGACTCCAGGATTTAAAGGTTTCGCTACGACTGATATTAAAAAAATCGGTCCTACCGCTACAGCCGAGCTTTTTAATCAGATTCAGCCGGATCTGATAAATGGTTTTGATGTGCAGATTCAGCGAACGACCAATGCTGGCAACCGCTTCGCCATTGCTGATAAGCTGAATAACTTTCTTTTCTCGCTCGGTAAACTGCACCGAGGCGCCCGGCGCCGGGTGGGTTTTGTAATAGCGGGTAGGCTGATGCAGGAATATTTTTAATTCTTCAGGCGTCGAATTTGCCGGTAACCGCAACATAGGCAGTTCACTGAGGAAATTAAGATCGTTGCCCTCAGTTAACAGAATAAATAACGTATCCCGACGATTATAGTTATGCTCAAGCACCGCGAAATAATTATCGCTGGTAAAGAAAACATGTTTTTTACGAAAATAAGATGCCGGTAAAGTATTCAGGATCAGCGACATCCCGTAGAGAAGAAAACGATTATCAAACCACAGATCGTAATGCTCAGAATGATAGCAAGTATTATGGTGTGACATTTTTTGAGCCCCAGTTAGCAGATGAAAACCCAGGCGTGCCGGCACAGCAGGGCTGTCCCTGCTGTCGGCGCGGTGGGATCACTTAATGATGATGTTTGCTGTACAGCATATCCAACGCCTGCAGATAGAGGTCGGAAAGTATTTCATTACTTTCCGTTTGCAGGCGGTGCTGGATTTCCGTAATCATCCGCTCATTATTGATCGTGCTGTGCTGCTTCATGAGCGTGTTTTCAATATTCTTCATCAGGGCTGAATTAAAGACAAACTCTGCTGGAATGGTATTTTTAATATGCATAGCTCGAACTCTCCCACGTATAAAGCAAACTGACCATAAAAGTCGCAGCGTACCGGTGGTACGCGCAAAGTCACTAACAGGAAATGCAAAACCAGGAACCACCACCAGACTCGCCACGCAACCGTTTAGCGTCCCCGCGGTGTTGCGCAACAAGCAGTTAACACTCAAAAACTATAGTCGGTGATTTCAGGATGTACAACTTTTTTCATAACAATATGTACAACGAGACGGTCAGATGATTTTTCATGTGTTTATTTATTGATTTAAAAGATTATTTTTCTGTTTTGATAAGTTGTACACAAAAGTGACTTTGTGCAGAATAGGGGGCGGGCAATCAAAACGGGGATAATGACGCAGACACGATCGAAATACGGGCGCTGTCGGTTTACGTCACTTGAGCAGAAACAGCGCCGACGCAGGAAGGGGTACACAGCAACTCTGTCGTCGACAGGTGGCTAACTTCCGCGTCGGACCCTGAGCATAGCGGAAAACAGGTGAGGTTTTGTCTGTTTTTTGCACAGTAAGGTAAAGAGAGAAATATCAACCACTCCACTATTGTCATGGCCGGTTTGTTGGCGGATTAGGCGTGTGCTACGCTTTTCTATAACCACTTTTTCATTTCGGCACGGTTATCTTTCCCCCATTTTCCTGTCGGGTGTCGCACCAGCATAACGACCGGTAAATACGGCATAAGCATTCTGTCCATGGACAGGCATAGAGGATTGAGGAGGGATGATGCGCGGTAAAAGCGTGATGCTGCTGGCCGGGTTAGCCACCTTCGCGCAGGCGAAGGAAATTAATCTCTATTCGGTGAATACTGGTTCCTATGTTTACCATCTGACCAATAACCACGGACAATATACTGAGAATTTTGAAAACCACTTTTTCTCGGTGGAGCGGAAATTCTCAGAAGACTCGAAATACAGTCTGCTGATTGGCACCATGAACAACAGTTTCGACGATCGCTGCCTGGCGCTGGGGGTGAGAAGAGACTGGTACCACAACGGCAGTGGATGGACCTTTAAAGGGGTCTACGGTTACACCGGTGAATTCTTCTTCGATGCCTTTGAGCATTGTGGGGACCACGGCTCCTACAAAGATTTTAAGGACGCCACCGGGATCGGCTTTTCCCCCTATATCTACCATGCCATTCAGTACAACTTTACCGACTATTTCGCCCTTGAGAGCGGCATTATTATTCCCAGCGTGTTTGTGATCAGCATCCAGTGGAGCTTCCGCTAAATCGCCGCGTCGTTTGTCACAGGGTTATCACTTTCTTGAGCAGCGTACTGGAGAGGACGGCGAGGGAAATGAGCACCGACAGGACAAACGTCAGCGCAATCACGCCCAGCTTGGTGGCTAACGAGTGAATAGGGATCAGCATCACCAGCAGGTGAAAAACGGAGTAATGCAGAATATAGACCCCGGTCATCGCTTTACTGACCGTCGCCAGCAGCGTCTCCTTCAGTTCGCGGTTCTTTTTAAACTGCACGGCGTTAGCGGCAATCACCAGCAGGACGATCAGAATATAAATTTGCGACCCCGTCAGAATGAACGCATTACGGTCGGCTTTAAACAGCGCGAAGAAAAAATGGCGTTCATAAAACCAGGTGAATAAATAGACAAAGGGCAGGGCGATAATTGAGGCTTTAATTACCCGCGGGTCGCGTATCCACTCCGTGACCCGCGGATCGTTAAACAACTGCCCGGTTAAATAAAAGAGTAGCCATGTCCACAGACGATACTGCGGCGGCAGGCTGAAGAGATGTTTGTCCGGGTATATCACCGAGAGCAGGTCGTAACCATAGGAGCAGCACAGCAGCGTCAGGACCACGCTGAAAAACAGGCCGCGCCGCTGGCTGAGCCAGGCGATCAAGGGATGGAAAGTGTAGATCACGATCAGGGCGAAAATAAACCAGGGCTGGATCAGGTAGCCGCGCTGATAAGGCTCCCAGACATAATAGACCGTTACCCAGAACAGAAAGACGATGACCACGCTTTTAATTTTACCAATCTGCCAGTTGGCATCGTGGCGCGTCTGCGCATCAAGATAACCGGCCACCACAAAAAACAACGGCGTCGCGATGGTCGAGATAAAGGTCAGCAGCCCGAGGATCCAGTGATAGTCATAATCATAGTGATCCCAGGTGTTATAGATAGTGAAAAAGGTCACCGCTGTCATACAGCCTAATGTCTTGATAATGCTCAGACCGGTACTGTTCATCGTTGAGGCGTCATATCCTTATGGTGGAAGCAAGCGTAAATGACCGGCAGAACCAGCAGCGTCAGTACGGTGGCAAAGGCCAGTCCGAACATAATCACCACCGCCATACTCTGGAAGAAGACATCGCGCAGCAGCGGGGCAAGGCCAAGCACGGTGGTAAAGGCGGTCAGCAGGATCGGTCGCAGACGAGAGGTTGCCGCATCAATGATAGCTTGTCGTTGATCTTTCTCCTGTTTTTGTTGCTCTATCTCTTCCACCAGTACAATGCCGTTGCGGATCAGCATACCGCTGAGGCTAAGCAGGCCGATTAAGGCCATAAAGCCGAAGGGGATGCCGGTCAGCAAAAAACCGGGCGTGACGCCGATCAGCGCCAGCGGCACGGTCAGCCAGATGGCAACGGCGTTTTTCAGCGAACTGAACATCAGCACCGTAATGATAAACATCACCAGATAGCCAAGCGGCAGGGTCGTAAACAGCCCTTGCTGTGCTTCACTGGAGTTCTCCGCATCGCCGCCCCATTCGATGCGGTAGCCATGCGGCAGGGTCAGCGCGTCAATGCGCGGTTTCACCCTGGCAAGGATATCGCCCGACGTTTGGCCGCTTTGCGGGCTGGGGTCGGTCTGAACGGTAAGCACCCGGGTGCGATCGCGGCGGAGAATCAATGGATCTTCCCACTCCAGCGAGAAGCCATTGATGACGTTACTCAACGGAATATACTGCTGCCGGCTCTGGCTCCAGACCAGCACGTTATTCAGGTGGTTGGCATCCTGTCGCTCCGCTTCCGGCGGACGGACGATAACCGGCAACAGGTCGGCGCCCTCGCGATATAACCCGGCGCGACTGCCGGAGAAATTCATCTCCAGCGCGCTATCAATATCCTGTTTATCCACCCCCAGCTCACGTCCCAACGCCAGAGAGTATTGCGGGCGGATCACCTTGCTGCGGTTCTGCCAGTCGTTACGTACGCTGTCGGTCGCCGGATCCTCGGCGAGAATGTCGCCCACCTGACTGGCCAGCGCGCGCAGGGTATCCGGATCAGGACCCTTAATGCGCACTTCAATCGCGCTATCGCCGGAGGGGCCGAACATAATGCGTTTGGTGCTGGCGTTCACCTGCGGGTAGTTTCTGGCAATCCAGGCCTCTACGTGGCGGGTGACGGGGGCGATACTGCGCTGGTCATCCATCCGCACCATAATCTGTGCGTAGTTGCTGTACTGCCGCTGGCCGCTGTAGGTAAGAATAAATCGCATACTGCCCTGGCCGATGGTGGAGACGGTGGTAGCCACTCCCGGCTGGCTGGCGATCGACCGCTCAATATCGCGGGTCATCTGCTCGGTGGCGTTAATATCGGTACCGTAGGGCAGCCACAGGTCGACAAAGAAAATGGGCGTATTCGATGACGGAAAGAAATTCTGCCGGACGAAGGTGAAGCCCCAGATCGCCCCGGCTAACAGCGCGCCCATCAGCACCAGGGTCAGGGTCTTTTGCTGCAGCAGTATTTGTAGTGTTTGCTGATAGCCGCGGTAAAAGCGGCCGCGGTAGGGATCGGCTTTTTCCTCCGGCGCGGCGGCCGGCGGGGCGTTTTTAAACAACCACCACTTGATGAGCACCGGGGTGATGGTCAGGGCGGAAAACCAGCTCAGCATCAGGGAGATCAGCAGCACCTGGAACAGGGATTTGCAATACTCCCCCGTGGAGTCCTGTGAAAGGCCAATTGGCGCGAAGGCGAGGATGGCAATAACGGTGGCGCCGAGCAGCGGCAGGGCGGAGCGGCGGATCACATAATTAATCGCGCCCAGCAGCGGAGATCCTTGCTGGCGGGCGATCAGCACCCCTTCGACAATGACAATGGCATTGTCCACCAACATACTTAGGGCGATGATCAGCGCCCCGAGCGAGATTCGCTGTAACTCGATCCCCCAGATATACATAATAAGCAGGGTGCCGAGAACGTTGAGCGCCAGCGACAAAGCAATAATGATCCCGCTGCGCACCCCCATGAACACCAGCAGCACGCCGACGACGATCGCCAGGGCCATCAGGAAGTTGGTAATAAAGCCATTGACCGAGTGGGCGACCTCTGCCGCCTGATCGTAAAAAATGGCGATATCGATACCCGCTGGTTTATCGGCGGCCATCTGCTGAAGTCGGGCTTCGAGGGCATGCCCCACGTCAATGACGTTGACGCCGGGGATAAAGGAGACCCCCATGGTCACCGCCTGGCGGCCGTTGGCATGATAGATACTGGAGGGAGAGTCGGTCAGCCCGCGCGACAACGTGGCAATATCCCGCAGTCGGGTGGTGGCGCTGGCGCCATGAGGGCTGACCAGCAGATCCCCCAGCTCATCGATATTCTGAAACTCCCCGGTGGGGTGAAGGCGGATCGATTCGCTGCCAGCGCGGATCTCCCCGGCGCTGGACACCACGTTGAGCCGGGTCAGGATAGCGGCAAGCTGGTTAAGGGTAATACCGCGCGCCGCCATTTTCGCCAGCGAGATATCAACATTGATCTGCTGTGGAATCGCGCCGCCAATGGCGACTTTGCCGACGCCCGGCACCAGCACCAGCTCGCGGCGCAGCTGCTCGGCATAGCGCACCAGCTCAGGATTGGTAAAACTGTCGCCCGAAATGGCGAAGAAAAAGCCAAACACATCGCCAAAGTCGTCATTGACGAAGGAGGGGACTACTCCCGGGGGAAAAAGCCGGCTGGCGTCACCGACGCGGCGACGCAGCTCATCCCAGATTTGCGGCAGTTCGCTGGAATGGTATTGCGAAGCAATATTCACCGTAATTTGCGATAAGCCATTCGAGGAGATGGAGCTGACGTTATCCAGCGAGGGAAGCTGCTGAATCGCGTTTTCCAGCGGCAGGGTCACCTCCTCCTCCACCTGCTGGGCAGACGCGCCAGGGTAGTGGGTGACGATCACCGCCGTTTTAATGGTGAAGGCAGGATCTTCCAGACGGCCGATATTGAGCAGGGCGAACAGGCCACCCACCCCCAACAGCAAAATGGCTAACCAGACGCGGGTCGGGTTGTTAATAAACTGACGGGAAATGTCCATTTATAATCCTCGTTCACGCGTCCAGATCCGCACCGGCTGCCGGTCGTGGAGTTCGCTTACCCCCGCTGCAACCACCTGTTCGCCCGCACGGAGCCCTTCGGTGATCATCACTCCCTGCGAGGTCACTTCCCCGACCGTGACTCTGCGCTCCTCAAGGTAGAGATGCGCGTTGTCGCCTTTTACCACCCAGACGACCGGTTCATTCTTCGGCCGGTTATCGGGGTTAAACACCGCTTCCACTGGCACCACGAGGGTTTCCCGTCCGGCGCTGGCCGGTAAATTACCGAGATTGACCGTCACGGTGCCGCTGACCCCGCCGACGGTAGGGAAATCATCCGGCCGCGGCATGGTTAAAATGATCTGCCAGGTGAGGGTGCTGTTGTCGCTGCTGCCGGTATGCTCTTTGTATTCCGCGGTAAACTCGCGGCCCGGCAGGGTATTGATCCTGACGACGGGGCGGTAGGCGGTATTGCGGATATCGAGCGAGGTGAACAGATTTTCCGGAATGCTGAAGACCACATCGAGCAGGTCGGTACGCGTCAGGGTAATCACCGGCTGGCCAGCGGCGACCACCTGATGATTACGAATATGCACGCCAGCGGCAATCCCGCCGAAGGGGGCGGTGAGACTCATTTGCGCCAGCTCTTCACGAGCGATTTTTAAGGCTGCGTTGGCGGCATCGCGATTGGCGCGCTGCACGTCCATCTCCGCCTGGGAAATCGCCTGACGTCCCGCCAGGGTCTGGAAACGATCAAACTGACGCTGGGCGAGGGTCGCCGCCGTTTGTCGCTCATTGACTCGCTGCTGGGCTTCGCGGGCATTCAGACGCGCCAGCGTTTGTCCCTGGGTTAGGGTTGCGCCCTGGCGAATATCCAGTGACTCCACCTGACCACCCCGTTTAAACGACAGCTCGGTGGAGTCGCCAGACTCGATGCGGGCTGGAAACGTCCGCTGCTGGGTGTTACCCACGGCGGTAACTTGCGCCACCTTGACCATCCGGGGGGCGGCTTCGACGGACGGTGCTTTCTGATCGCAAGCGGTTGTTAATAAAATAACAACCGGGATGAGAGAAAAATAACGGTTCACAGTATTCCCCTCAGACTCATGATTTATTTTACGTTTTTATTACGCGGCGCACGCTTATTCTGCGAGGGCGGCGACAACCAGATAAGTGAATAGTCCTACCAGCGTACAGGCGACAATGGCCAGCGCGACAAACAATCCCAGACGTAACAGGCTATAACCAAACATGATTTTCTCCCTTAACTCCCACCCGAACCGCGAATGTCATTTCGTCCGGCACGACGTGTGACCGTCGGACATTCGGTGCGGCACTCCTGCTTGTAATCAGCATAGTCGGAGAAAACATGAAGTGTTAAAAAAGAGAATACCGCGTTGCTGTTGGCGTCAAGGGGGTAAGGGCAGGAGATCTGCAGGCATTCGCGGGTTTTTATAATATTTTTCAGTCTATTAATGGCTCATTTTCTAATGTTAATTTTCCTGTGCTACGTTTAATAACATCTATTCCGTTTTCCGCTTCTGTTGTTGAGATTTGCTTCCTCCCCAAGAATGGGGCTATTCATCACTACGCATTGTATTGGTAATAAAAGGATTATCTCATGTATAAAAATATCGTTGTTCCCGTTGACGTGTTTGATGCAGGCCTGGCCGACAAAGCCCTCTCTCATGCGAAATTCCTCGCCCAGCACTCTGCCGGGCAAATACATCTTGTCCATGTTATTCCGGCATTTTCACCGGTATTAACGCGAGGATTTATCTCTGATGCACGAAAGATGGAGGAACATCTGATTTCTACCGCTAAGGAAAAACTCAGCGATCTGGTAAAGAAAAATGGCCTTGCGGAAGACGCCAGCCATCTGTATGTGCGCAGTGGCAATATTCGCGATCAAGTGATCGCCCTGGCTGATGAGTTGAAAGCGGACGTGGTGATTGTCGGTTCGCGTAATCCGGGGATCCAGACTCATCTTCTGGGCTCTGAAGCGGCAAACATCGTGCGCTACGCCCATGTACCGGTTTTCGTTGTGCGCTGATGACGGCGGGATGTCGTCCTGACTTCCGCTTCAGAAATCGAGGGAGAGAGTATGAATACAGATAAACCGGGGGCGCCCTTCTATCAGCGCTCCGTCGAGGAGACGCTCGCCAGCGTGCAAAGTACGCCGGAGGGTATTAGCGGGACAGAAGCGGCCACACGCCTGCAGCAGTATGGCGAAAACGCCCTGCCGCAGAAGCCGGGTAAGCCAGCCTGGCTGCGTTTCATCGTGCATTTTAACGATGTGCTGATCTACGTGCTGCTGGCGGCAGCGCTGCTGAAGGCGGTGATGGGCCACTGGATCGACATGGCGGTGATCCTCGCTGTGGCGGTCGTCAATGCGCTGATCGGCTTCATTCAGGAGAGTAATGCGGAAAAATCGCTGCAGAGTATCCGCAATATGCTGTCCAGCGAAGCGGTGGTGATCCGTCAGGGTAACCATGAAACCATCCCCACCACCTCGCTGGTACCCGGCGATATTGTGGTGATCCGCGCGGGCGACCGTATCCCCGCCGATTTACGCGTGATTGAGGCGCACAACCTGCGGGTGGAAGAGGCGATCCTCACCGGGGAGTCGACGGTGGTGGAAAAAACCACTGAGCCGCTGAGCGGTGATTTACCGCTCGGCGATCGCAGCAACCTGTTGTTTTCCGGGACCACCGTCAGTTCAGGGGCGGGCAAAGGGATTGTTGTGGCCACCGGCGGCGATACCGAGCTGGGTCACATCAACCAGATGATGGCGGGCATTGAGAAACACCGCACGCCGCTGCTGGTGCAAATGGACAAGCTGGGCAAAGCCATCTTTATCCTCATTCTGGTGATGATGGCGGCGCTGTTCGTCTTTAGCCTGCTGTTCCGCGATATGCCGGTCTCCGAACTGATGCTGTCGCTGATTAGCCTCGCGGTGGCGTCAGTCCCGGAAGGCTTGCCGGCGATTATCTCGATTATTCTGTCGCTCGGTGTGCAGGCGATGGCGCGCCAGAAAGCGATTATCCGCAAGCTGCCGACGGTGGAAACCCTCGGCGCGATGACGGTTATCTGTTCGGATAAAACCGGGACCCTCACCATGAACGAAATGACGGTGAAGGCGGTGATCACCGCGGACAGCGTCTATCGGGTGGAAGGGGATAGCTACGAGCCGGTCGGTAAGATCCACGCCATTGATGACCCGACGCCGGTCGCGGTTGCACCTGGCACGCTGTTCGAGCGCTATCTGCGTACCATCGATCTGTGTAACGACAGCCAGCTTATTAAAGATGAGAGCGGGCTGTGGAAAATCACCGGTGGCCCGACCGAGGGGGCGCTGAAGGTACTGGCGGCCAAGGTCACTCTGCCGCCGCTGACCAGCGAGCTGCGCAGTAAAATTCCATTTGATTCGCAATATAAATACATGTCGACCCTCTACCGGCTGGGTGAAGAGGAGGTGGTACTGGTCACTGGCGCGCCGGATGTTCTGTTCCGCCTGTGTCAATATCAGCAGAGCGACAGCGGATTACAGCCGCTGGATCTGCCGTACTGGGAAGCCAAAATTGAAGAGTACGCGCGGGAAGGGCTACGGATGGTGGCCGCGGCCTGGAAGCCGGCTTCTGCAGGCCAGACGGAGCTGACCCATCAGGATCTGCAGCAGGGGGTAATTTTGTTAGGGGTTGCCGGGATGATGGATCCGCCGCGTCCGGAGGCCATCACGGCGATTGCCGACTGCCTGCAGGCCGGGATCCGCGTGAAGATGATCACCGGCGACCACCCGCAAACGGCAATGAGTATCGGCAAGATGCTGGGGATTGGCAATGCGGGGAATGCCATTACCGGGCGTGAGCTGGAGGTGATGGACGACGCGCAGTTGAGCGTGGCCGCGCAGCAGTTTGATATCTTCGCCCGAACCAGCCCGGAAGATAAGTTCCGTCTGGTGCAGGCCCTGCAGAGCAAGAAAGAGATTGTCGGGATGACCGGCGACGGGGTGAACGATGCCCCGGCGCTGAAGCAGGCTGACGTCGGCGTGGCGATGGGGATCAAGGGGACCGAGGTGACCAAGGAAGCCGCCGATATGGTGCTGACCGATGATAACTTCGCCACTATCGCCAGCGCGGTCCGCGAGGGGCGTCGGGTGTATGACAACCTGAAGAAAACCATTCTCTTCGTCATGCCGACCAACCTTGCGCAGGGGTTACTGATCGTGATCGCGCTGCTGGCGGGCAACGTACTGCCGCTGACGCCGGTGCTGATCCTGTGGATGAACATGGCCACCTCCGCCACGTTGTCGTTTGGTCTGGCGTTTGAAGCCGGTGAGAAAAATATTATGCGGCGGCCGCCGCGTGATCCGAAAATTCACGTCATGGACGGCTTTGCCATCTGGCGCGTGGCGTTTGTGGGATCGATGATTGCGGTCAGCGCATTTATTCTCGAAGCCTGGCTGCAGCCGCGCGGCTATTCGCCGGAGTTTATCCGTACCGTGCTGTTGCAGACCCTGGTCACCGCCCAGTGGTTCTATATGCTGAACTGCCGCGTGTCGGATGGTTTCTCGTTGACGAAAAGTCTGCTGGCCAACAAAGGGATCTGGATTGTCAGCGGCGTGCTGCTGGTGCTGCAGCTGCTGATTATCTATGCGCCGTTTATGCAGATGCTGTTCGGTACCACCGGGCTGCCGTTCCGCTACTGGGTGATCACCTTCATCATCGGCTTCGCGATGTTCCTGATCGTTGAACTGGAAAAACCGCTGACCCGCAAATGGCGAACCGCCTGATGGCGTGACGTGCAGTACGCAAAAGAGAACATGCAAAAGAGAAGAGGGGGCATCGCCCCCTCTTTTATGATGGTTTTCGGTTATTGCGCGTTACTGTTTCGGCTCGGCGACCACAGTGCTTCCCACGCCGCGGTTGTTATATTCCCACATGCGATTAACGCTATTGTCGTTGAGGTTGCGCTGCAGATTACCTTTGGCATCTACTGCGCCAACGTTACCGCTAAAGGCACGGTTTGAACCGACCGCTGCCGCCCACGGCTGGGCGATGTTAAAGCCTTCATTGATCACGCTGTCGCGGATCACGACCTGGCCGTTGCTGTTACCGTCAACGTCCAGCGCGCGGCCCAGCTGCGCGACGTTATCGCCGGACGCGGTGAAGCGGCTGTTGGTCGCCAGGAAGCCGTAGGTCACGCTCTTCAGGGTAGCCGGCGCGAAAACATAGGCTTCTTTCTGAGTACGCGAGTTCACCACGCGGAAATCGGTGTTATCAAATACCACCGCGCCGCGACCGGACACGATATCCACATCGCCTTCAATGTAGCTGTTGGTCACCAGGGTGCGGGTCTGGCGGTTATCCTGCAGACGGTTCTGCACGCCGCTGTTGGTCACAAAGAAGGTATTCTGACGGCCAAGAATATTGACCTTGTTGATCTGCACCTGATCGCCATCGGTGCGCAGGGCGACGGCCTGGTGAGTCCCGGCGTCGACGCTGTCGCCAAGGTTGTTGGCGATGGTCAGGTTCTGCAGCTGCAGGCCGTTATTCTGCGACCAGAAGACCGCGGAGCACATCACGCCGACGGTGGCCGCGGATTTATTCTGGCAGCTGTCGAACATATACCATGCCGGTTTGCCCGGCATATATTTACCGCCCGGATTGACCAGACGGCGCCAGGTGTTGCGATCCATTTCAGAATCAATGGCTTCGCTGATTTTCACGTCAATCGGTTTATCACCGGTACCATACAGGGTCAGGGCGCCAGGCGCCGCCGGTACGTAAACCGTTCCCGGGTACTCGCCAGGCATGATGGCAATAAACAGACGGCGATTTGAGTGACGGGCAATCGCCGCATCGACCGCCGCCTGGACGGTGGTATGGGTCACGCCCTGGGTTCCCGCCGGGCCAACGATAAAGTCAGGCTGCGCCGGCAGGCTGATGGCGGACGGCGTCCAGGCCGCGGCATTGGGGGTCAGCGACTGGAAATAGGCCGCCGGGGTGAAGTTTTTCGCTTCATCGGCGTTCAGAATGGGACGCGCGGTGGTGCCCGGTGCAGTCTGCGTAGAGGGCTGTTGATCGGCAGGCGTCGAGCTACAGGCGGACAGCGTCACGCCGAAGGCCAGCGCCAGCGCCAGACGGGAAACGGAATATGTGTTCATGTTGCTCCGGGCAAAATTAAGCGTAGTGAAATACCCCGGCTGAGACGCCAGGGTATAAGTCCTTTAAAACCTGCTGTTTTATACTAACTTGAACGAAACGGGAAGACGTGGACGGAAAAACTTACCGTCTTTACGCAACGCGCAGCCCTGCCGGATGGTCTTTAGTCACAAAAAAATAACATTTCCCTGCGCTATTGTTGACTTTACCGGCGTTATGAAAATAAATGTCTATACAACCCATGACAAGTTGAGCGCTATGACTGAAGCCACCCCCGAACTCGTTGTCTGGCGAAACGCGCGTCTCGCCACCCTGAACCCTGATTACTCTCAACCCTACGGTTTGCTGGAGCGCCATGCGCTGCTGGTGCGCAATGGCCGCATTGAGGCAATTGTCGCCGACGCTGACGCCCCCGGCGGGCGCAGTATCGATCTCGAAGGCCGGCTGGTTACGCCGGGTTTAATCGACTGCCATACCCACCTGATCTTTGGCGGCAGCCGGGCGCAGGAATGGGAGCAGCGGCTGAACGGCGTCTCCTATCAAACCATCAGCGCCAACGGCGGTGGGATTAATTCCACCGTGCGCGCCACGCGCGACAGCAGCGAAGCTGAACTACTGGCACTGGCGCAGCCGCGTCTGGCGCGTCTGCTGCGTGAAGGGGTGACGACCCTGGAGATCAAATCCGGCTACGGTCTCGATCTGCAAAACGAACGCAAAATGCTGCGGGTCGCCCACCAGCTGGCCGACGACAATGGCGTGGAACTGTCGGCGACGCTGCTCTCCGCCCACGCCACGCCGCCGGAATATCAAGGCGACGCCGATGGCTATATCTCACTGGTCTGCGAGACCCTATTGCCGACGCTGTGGCAGGAGGGGCTGTTTGAAAGCGTTGACGTCTTCTGTGAAAACGTTGGCTTCAGCCCGCAGCAAACCGAGCGCGTCTTTCAGGCGGCGCAGGCGCTGGGCATTCCGGTAAAAGGCCACGTTGAGCAGCTCTCGTCGCTGGGCGGCGCGCAGCTGGTGAGCCGCTATCACGGACTGTCCGCCGACCATATCGAATATCTGACGGAAGAGGGCGTGGCGGCGATGCGTGAAAGCGGCACCGTGGCGGCTCTGCTGCCCGGTGCGTTCTACTTCCTCAATGAAACCCGCAAACCGCCGGTGGAACTGCTGCGCAAGTACCAGGTGCCGATGGCGGTGGCGACCGATTTCAACCCCGGCACCAGCCCCTTCGCCAGCCTGCATCTGGCGATGAACATGGCCTGCGTCAAGTTTGGTTTAACCCCGGAAGAGGCGTGGGCCGGGGTAACGCGCCATGCCGCGCGGGCGCTGGGGCGGCAGGACAGCCACGGTCAGCTGGCGGCGGGCTTTGTGGCTAACTTTGCCATCTGGGATGCCGAGCATCCGGTCGAGATGGTGTATGAGCCGGGGCGCGCGCCGCTCTGGCAGCGCGTGGTGCGAGGAGAACTGCAATGATGCTATGGCAAGCCACGCCCGCCAGTCTCTGGCAGGGGCGTGATGATAGCGCGGAGGCGCCTAATGCGCTGCGCCTGTTCCAGACTATCGCCCGCGCGGAACGCTTCGCGCCGCAGGCGATGCCCGGCGATATCGCGCTGCTCGGCTTCGCCTGTGACGAAGGGGTCCGGCGTAACAAAGGGCGTACCGGTGCCGCGCTTGGCCCGGACACGCTGCGCCGGGCGCTGGCCAATATGGCCAGCCATCAGGGCCACGACCGCTGCGTGGATATGGGCACCATCGGCGTCGACGGCGAGCAGTTAGAAGCCGCGCATCAGGCGCTGCGCGAGGCGGTAGCCGCCTGCCAGCGTGCCGGTAAACGTACGCTGGTCCTGGGCGGCGGCCACGAGACGGCCTTCGGCCACGGCGCTGGGGTACTGGATGCCTTCCCGGGCGAAAAAGTGGGCATTATTAATCTCGATGCGCATCTGGATTTACGCTTTGCCGAATGCGCCAGCTCCGGGACGCCGTTCCGCCAGCTGGCGCTGGAGTGTGACGCGCAGCAGCGCGGTTTTCACTATACCTGCATCGGCGTCAGCCGGGCGGCCAACACTCAGGCGCTATGGGATGAAGCGGCGCGCCGCCAGGTGGCTATCGTTGAGGATCTGGCGGTGCTGTCGGCCTTCGACACTCACGTGTTGCCGGAGCTGGAGCGTAATATCGCGCAGTACGATCGTCTGTATCTGACCATCGATCTCGACGTGCTGCCGGCGCGCGAAATGCCGGCGGTGTCGGCCCCGGCGGCGCTGGGCGTGCCGCTGGCGATCCTGCTGCGCATCGTTGAGCCGTTGTGCCGCAGCGGTAAGCTGCAGGCGGTAGATTTGGTCGAGTTTAATCCGCAATTTGACATCGACGGACAGGGCGCCCGCGCGGCGGCCCGTCTGGCATGGCAAATCGCCCATTGGTGGCGCTAGCGATCCGCGCTATTATTTTCGTTTCGCCGCTCCGCTTATTACGCATAAGGAAAGCCAGGCCATGTTTGCACAACAACCTCGTTCCGCGCCCGCGCCTTTCTATGAAAAGGTGAAGCAGGCGATCAGCGAAAAAATCTACCGCGGCGAGTGGCGTCCGCACGACCGAATTCCCTCGGAAGCTGAACTGGTTGCCCAGTTCGGCTTCAGCCGGATGACCATCAACCGCGCACTGCGCGAGCTGACGGATGAAGGCCTGCTGGTCAGGCTGCAGGGGGTCGGTACCTTCGTCGCCGAGCCGAAAGGGCAGTCGGCGCTGTTTGAAGTGCGCAGCATTGCCGATGAGATCGTCTCTCGTCGCCATCAGCACCGCTGTGAAGTGCTGCTACTGGAGGAGACCGAAGCCGATCTCATTCAGGCGGAGGCGCTCACCGTCGCCGAAGGCACGCGCATCTTTCATTCACGGATGGTGCATTTCGAAAACGAGGTTCCGGTACAAATTGAAGATCGCTGCGTCAATGCTGCGGTGGTGCCGGATTATCTGTTACAAGATTACACCACCACCACGCCGCATGATTATCTGTCACTGATCGCGCCATTAACCGAAGGCGAACATATTGTCGAGGCGGTGCAGGCGACGTCAGAGGAGTGCGCGCTGCTGCGCATTCTGCCGCACGATCCCTGCCTGCTCATTCGCCGTCGCACCTGGTCGAAGACGCATATTGTCTCTCACGCTCGCCTGCTGTTCCCCGGCGCGCGCTACCGTCTGCAGGGCCATTTCAGCTCCTGATCCTTCCTCGCGTCAGCAAAACGTGATTGCTGACGCAATATAACAAAATTGTATCATTTCTGTTAAATCCTGGCTTGCGCAGAGTTGTATAGACAAGTATATGTATCTACGTACACAACGTTAATTGTCAGGAGAAACCCCGATGTCGCAAAGCAAATATCGCCAGCTGGACGTCCGTGCACCGAGAGGCACGACGCTGACCGCCAAGAGCTGGTTGACCGAAGCGCCGCTGCGTATGTTAATGAATAACCTCGATCCCGATGTCGCTGAAAACCCGCATGAGCTGGTGGTCTATGGCGGTATTGGTCGCGCTGCGCGCAACTGGGAATGCTATGACGCTATCGTGAAGGCGCTGAAAAACCTGGAAAGCGACGAGACCCTGCTGGTGCAGTCCGGTAAACCGGTCGGCGTATTTAAAACGCATGAAAACTCGCCGCGCGTGCTGATCGCTAACTCCAACCTGGTCCCGCACTGGGCCACTTGGGAACACTTCAACGAACTGGATGCCAAAGGGCTGGCGATGTACGGCCAGATGACTGCCGGCAGCTGGATCTACATCGGTAGCCAGGGCATTGTGCAGGGCACCTACGAAACCTTCGTCGAAGCCGGTCGCCAGCACTATCAGGGCAGCCTGAAAGGCCGTTGGGTATTAACCGCCGGTCTGGGCGGCATGGGTGGCGCGCAGCCGCTGGCTGCGACGCTGGCGGGCGCCTGCTCGCTGAACATCGAATGTCAGCAGAGCCGCATCGATTTCCGTCTGCGTACCCGCTACGTGGATGAACAAGCTACTTCTCTGGATGACGCCCTGGCGCGCATCAAGAAATACACCGCCGAAGGCCGCGCCATCTCTATCGCCCTGTGCGGCAACGCTGCGGATATCGTGCCAGAGCTGGTGAAACGCGGCGTGCGCCCGGATATGGTCACCGACCAGACCAGTGCCCACGACCCGCTGCATGGCTATCTGCCAAAAGGCTGGAGCTGGGAGGAGTATCAGCAGAAAGCTGAATCCGATCCGCAGGGCACCATGCTGGCGGCGAAACGCTCAATGGCCGACCACGTGCAGGCGATGCTGGCCTTCCACGAGATGGGCGTGCCGACCTTCGACTACGGCAACAACATTCGCCAGATGGCGCAGGAAGTGGGTGTCAGCAATGCCTTTGATTTCCCGGGCTTCGTGCCGGCGTATATCCGCCCGCTGTTCTGCCGCGGTATCGGCCCGTTCCGTTGGGTAGCGCTGTCCGGCGATCCGCAGGATATCTACAAAACCGACGCGAAAGTGAAAGAGATCATTCAAGATGATCAGCACCTGCACCACTGGCTGGATATGGCGCGCGAGCGCATCAGCTTCCAGGGACTGCCGGCGCGTATCTGCTGGGTAGGTCTGGAGTGGCGTCAGAAGCTCGGACTGGCGTTTAACGAAATGGTGCGCCGCGGCGAAGTTTCCGCGCCGATCGTGATTGGCCGCGATCACCTTGACTCCGGCTCCGTCGCCAGCCCGAACCGCGAAACCGAAGCCATGCGCGACGGCTCAGATGCGGTATCCGACTGGCCGCTGCTGAACGCGCTGCTTAACACCGCCAGCGGCGCGACCTGGGTGTCGCTGCATCACGGCGGCGGCGTAGGCATGGGCTTCTCGCAGCACTCCGGGATGGTTATCGTCTGTGACGGTACCGATGAAGCGGCGGCGCGTATTGCTCGCGTTCTGCGCAACGACCCGGCGACCGGTGTGATGCGTCATGCCGATGCGGGTTACGATATTGCTATTGAATGCGCAGCAGAACAGGGTCTGAATCTTCCGATGGTGGCAGCAACGCAGGGGAACGCTAAATGAAATCGTTAACGCTCATTCCGGGGAAACTGAGCCTGTCGCAGCTCCGCGAGGTTTACAGCCACCCGCTGAACATTACCCTCGACAGCAGCGCGTTTGCCGCCATTGATGAGAGCGTGGCCTGCGTCAACGCCATCCTCGCCGAAGGGCGGACCGCCTACGGTATTAACACCGGTTTTGGCCTGCTGGCCCAGACCCGTATCTCGACGGACGATCTGGAGAACCTGCAGCGTTCACTGGTGCTGTCCCATGCGGCGGGCGTTGGCGAGCCGCTGGACGACGACCTGGCGCGCCTGATTATGGTGCTGAAGATTAACAGCCTGTCTCGCGGCTTCTCCGGGATCCGCCTGAGCGTGATCCAGGCGCTGATTGGCCTGGTGAATGCCGGCGTGACGCCGTGGATCCCGGCGAAAGGTTCTGTCGGCGCCTCCGGCGACCTCGCGCCGCTGGCGCATATGTCGCTGACGCTGCTTGGCGAAGGCAAAGCGCGGGTTCGCGGTGGCGAATGGCTGCCAGCGACCGACGCGCTGCGTCAGGCGGGGCTGGAGCCGATTACCCTGGCGGCGAAAGAAGGCCTGGCGCTGCTGAACGGCACCCAGGCGTCGACGGCTTTTGCGCTGCGCGGTCTGTTCGAAGCCGAAGATTTGTTCGCCTCCGCAGTGGTGTGCGGGGCATTAACCACCGAAGCGGCGCTGGGTTCCCGTCGTCCGTTCGATTCGCGTATTCATGAGGTGCGCGGCCAGCGTGGTCAGATTGATGCGGCGGCACTGTATCGCCACCTGTTGACCGATGACAGTGCGATCTCGCGGTCGCATCATAATTGCACCAAGGTACAGGATCCGTACTCACTGCGCTGTCAGCCGCAGGTGATGGGCGCCTGCCTGACGCAGATCCGCCAGGCGGCTGAGGTATTGTTAGCCGAAGCGAACGCGGTTTCCGATAACCCGCTGGTCTTCGCGGCTGAGAATGATGTGATCTCCGGTGGCAACTTCCACGCCGAACCGGTAGCGATGGCGGCGGATAATATCGCGCTGGCGATCGCCGAAATCGGCTCGCTTTCCGAGCGTCGCATCGCGCTGATGATGGACAGCCATATGTCGCAGCTGCCGCCGTTCCTCGTAAAAAATGGTGGCGTAAACTCCGGCTTTATGATTGCTCAGGTCACGGCGGCAGCCCTGGCCAGTGAAAACAAAGCGCTCTCGCATCCGCATAGCGTTGACAGCCTTCCGACGTCCGCAAACCAGGAAGACCACGTTTCGATGGCGCCGGCTGCCGGCCGTCGGCTGTGGGCGATGGCGGAAAACACCCGCGGCGTACTGGCCGTCGAGTGGCTGGCCGCGGCGCAGGGCCTGGATATGCGCGAAGGGCTGACCACCAGTCCGCTGCTGGAAGAGGCGCGCCATCTGCTGCGCGAACGCGTATCTCACTATACGCAGGATCGTTTCTTCGCCCCTGATATTGAAAATGCCATTGCACTTTTGGCTGCACGTCACCTGACGCGTCTGCTGCCTGCCGTACTGCATTAATCACCGTTGTTCTCTGTACCCGCGTCGGGGGAAGTCATTCCCCCGGCCGACCTACATCGCATATTTGTCGTCATATAAAAAAATCAGGACACCTGTATATGCAACAACAACACAAACCGCATCTGCTGCGCGGGCTGAATGCCCGACACATTCGTTTTATCGCGCTTGGTTCCGCTATCGGCACCGGGCTGTTCTATGGCTCGGCCTCCGCGATTAAAGCGGCGGGTCCGGCGGTACTGCTGGCCTACCTGATTGGCGGCGCGGCGGTCTTTATGGTCATGCGCGCGCTGGGTGAAATGGCGGTGCGCAATCCGGTTTCCGGCTCCTTTGGCAGCTATGCGCGCCAGTATCTCGGGCCGCTGGCCGGATTTATTACCGGCTGGACCTACACCTTTGAAATGGTGATCGTGGCGCTGGCCGACGTCACCGCGTTCGGTATCTATATGGGGTTGTGGTATCCCGATGTGCCGCGCTGGATCTGGATCCTTAGCATTATCTTCTTTATTGGTGCGATGAACCTCTGCAGCGTGCGAGTGTTCGGCGAGATGGAGTTCTGGCTGTCACTGATTAAAGTGGTGGCGATTATCGCCATGATGGCGGCGGGGGCAGGCATCATCTTCTTTGGCTTTGGCCATAGTTTCCCGGCCACCGGGCTGGAAAATCTGTGGAGCCACGGCGGTTTTGCGCCTAATGGCTGGCAGGGGATCATCGCCTCGCTTGGCATCGTGATGTTTGCGTTCGGCGGCGTGGAAATTATCGGCGTCACCGCGGCGGAAGCGCAGAATCCGAAGAAGGTCATCCCGCAGGCTATCAACACTATTCCGCTGCGTATTATTCTGTTTTACGTCTGCACCCTGGCGGTGCTGATGGCGATCTTCCCGTGGAATAGTTTTGGCGAGCAGGGCAGCCCGTTTGTGCTGATCTTTGATGGCCTCGGGATCCCGGCGGCGGCCACCGTACTGAATATCATCGTGATTAGCGCCAGTATCTCGGCGATTAACAGCGATATTTTTGGCGCCGGACGTATGATGTACGGCATGTCGAAAGAGGGGCTGGCGCCGAAGTGCTTCCAGCGGATTGCCAGCAACGGCGTGCCCTGGATGACCGTGGTGGTGATGGGCGTGGCGCTGCTGGTGGCGGTGGTGCTTAACTATCTGATGCCGGAGCAAGTCTTTGTGCTGATTGCCTCGCTGGCGGCGTTTGCCACCGTCTGGGTGTGGCTGATGATCCTGCTGTCTCATTTTTCGATGCGTCGCGGTTTGTCAGCCGAAGAGCGCAGTAAGATCGAATTTCCTATTCCTTTCTGGCCGGTGGGCCCGCTGTTGACGCTGCTGTTTATGGGGCTGGTGATCGCCGTGCTGGGAATGGTGGAAGAGACGCGCGTAGCGCTGTTAGCCGGGCTGGTCTGGTTGGGGCTGCTGACGGTGGTGTGGTATGCGCGGGTGCGTAAAACCGCGCTGCAGGTGGCCACTGAACAGTAAGGTTAATCTCCCCGGTGGCGCTATGCTTACCGGGGCTACAAATGGCACGGAACGTAGTATTGTAGGACCGTAGGCCGGGCAAGGCGTCAGCCGCCGCCCGGCATAAAAGCGGCTCCGTGCCCGCGGCAATCGCCCGGCGGCGCTGCGCTTGCGTAGGTCTAAGGATATTGTAGGTCGGGTAAGCGAAGCGCCACCCGACAATATACCGGTACCGCGGGTTGCCCGGATAAGGCGCAAGCCGCTATCCGGGGGGATAATTAACTGAACAGGGCGGTGATCGAGGCGCTGGCGAGCGAATGGAAATGGACATTAAAGCCGACCATCGCGCCGCTGGCCTCGGCATCGACATCAATCTTATCGATATCCAGCGCGTGCACGGTAAAAATGTAGCGGTGGGTTTCGCCCTTCGGCGGCGCCGCGCCGCCGTAGCCTGCCTTACCAAAATCGGTGCGGGTCTGAACGGCCTCTTCCGGTAGCTCCGTCTGACCGGAGCCGGCACCCTGCGGTAGCACCCGCGTATCGGCAGGCAGGTTGGCTACCACCCAGTGCCACCAGCCGGAACCGGTCGGCGCATCCGGGTCGTAGCAGGTGACGACAAAGCTTTTGGTTCCCGCGGGCACATCATCCCACATCAGGTGCGGCGAAATATTGTCGCCATCATAGCCCATGCCGTTGAAGACGTGACGATTAGGCAGCTTACCGCCGTCCTGGAGATCGTGACTGATCAATTTCATGCTTCATCCTCATTGATAATGTGCAGATTAACAAAGAAGTGTAGCCTTCCCGGCGGCGCAAATCCGCTGTTTATTCGCTAAAAAATGTTTCGTCCTGCACGGCCAGGTTGACCGCACGGGTCAGGCGGGTCAGTTGCTCGGGCGTGATGATATACGGCGGCATCAGGTAAATCAGGCGGCCAAACGGGCGGATCCACACCCCTTGTTCAACGAAAAAGCGCTGCAGGGCGGCCATGTTGACCGGATGACGGGTTTCAATCACGCCAATTGCGCCCAGTACGCGCACGTCGGCGACCCATTCTGACTCTCGTGCCGGAGCCAGCTCGGCCTTCAGCTGGGCTTCAATCGTCGCCACCTGCTGTTGCCATTCACCGCTCTCCAGCAGGCGCAGGCTTTCGCTCGCTACCGCGCAGGCCAGCGGATTGCCCATAAAGGTGGGGCCGTGCATAAAGCAGCCAGCTTCGCCATTGCTGATGGTTTCCGCGACCTCGCGGGTGGTCAGCGCGGCGGAAAGGGTCATGGTGCCGCCGGTCAGCGCTTTACCCAGACACAGAATATCGGCGGCGATACCGGCGTGTTCGCAGGCGAACAGTTTGCCGGTGCGGCCAAAGCCGGTGGCAATCTCATCGGCGATCAGCAAAATCCCTTCCCGGTCGCACATTTTACGCACCCGCTTCAGCCACTCCGGATGGTACATCCGCATGCCGCCCGCGCCCTGGACGATGGGTTCGAGGATCACCGCGGCGATGTCGTGACGATGCGCGGCCATCAGGCGGGCAAACGGCACCATATCCAGCTCATCCCACTCGCCGTCAAAGCGGCTTTGCGGCGCAGGGGCGAACAGGTTATCCGGCAGGTAGCCCTGCCACAGGCTGTGCATTGAATTTTGCGGATCGCAGACCGACATCGCGCCAAAGGTATCGCCGTGATAGCCATTGCGGAAGGTCAGAAAACGACGGCGCGGTTGGCCTTTGGCCTGCCAGTACTGCAGCGCCATTTTCATCGCCACCTCTACCGCCACCGAACCGGAATCGGCGAGGAAAACGCACTCCAGCGACTCCGGGGTCATCGCCACCAGCTGGCGGCACAGCGCCACTGCCGACGGATGGGTGATCCCGCCAAACATCACGTGCGACATTTTGTCGACCTGCGCTTTCATCGCCGCATTGAGGCGCGGGTGATTGTAGCCGTGGATCACCGCCCACCAGGAGGACATACCGTCAACCAGCTGTTCGCCGCCGGCGAGGGACAGCTCGCAACCGTGGGCGGAAACCACCGGATAGACCGGCAGGGGGGAAGTCATAGAGGTGTAGGGGTGCCAGATGTGGCGCCGATCGAAGGCGAGATCGTCCAGTGTCATAATCGACTTGTAAACCATTTTGAAAACATTTAGGTTTACAAGTATAAACCGAACCGTAAATTAACAAAACCCTTTGGAGAGACCAATGGCTCACCGTGCACGCTGGACAATGTCGCAAGTAACGGAATTATTTAATAAACCACTCATCGATCTGTTATTTGAAGCGCAGCAAATCCATCGCCAGCATTTTGACCCGCGCCAGGTGCAGGTCAGTACCCTGCTGTCGATCAAGACCGGCGCCTGCCCGGAGGATTGTAAATATTGTCCGCAGAGCGCGCGCTATAAAACCGGCCTCGAAACTGAGCGCCTGATGGAAGTGGAGCAGGTGCTGGAGTCGGCACGCCAGGCGAAAAACGCCGGCTCGACCCGCTTCTGCATGGGCGCGGCGTGGAAGAACCCCAATGACCGCGATATGCCCTATCTGGAGCAGATGGTGAAAGGCGTGAAGGCGCTGGGACTGGAGTCGTGCATGACGCTCGGTACGCTCACCGACAGCCAGGCGCAACGTCTGGCCGGCGCAGGTCTTGATTACTACAACCACAACCTCGACACCTCGCCGGAATTTTACGGCAACATCATCACCACCCGTACCTATCAGGAGCGTCTGGATACGCTGGATAAAGTGCGCGATGCCGGGATTAAAGTGTGCTCCGGCGGCATCGTCGGGCTGGGAGAGACCGTAAACGATCGCGCCGGGCTGCTGCTGCAGTTGGCCAATCTGCCAACGCCGCCGGAAAGCGTGCCGATCAACATGCTGGTGAAGGTCAAGGGCACGCCGCTGGCGGATAACGACGATGTCGACGCCTTCGATTTCATCCGCACTATCGCTATTGCGCGCATCATGATGCCTACCTCCTACGTGCGTCTCTCCGCCGGCCGCGAGCAGATGAACGAGCAGACCCAGGCGATGTGCTTTATGGCCGGGGCGAACTCGATTTTCTACGGCTGCAAGCTGCTCACCACGCCGAACCCGGAAGAGGACAAAGACCTGCAGCTGTTCCGCAAGCTGGGGATCAACCCGCAGCAGACGGCGGTACTGGAAGGCGACAATGAGCAGCAGCAGCGCCTGGAACAGGCCTTACTCACCCCGGACACTGAGGAATACTACAACGCGGCGGCGCTATGACCTGGCAGCAACGAATCGAGCGGGCGCTGGACGAGCGGCGGCAGGCGGATGCGTTTCGCCGTCGCCTGCCGGTAAACCACGGCGCCGGACGCTGGCTGGAGCGCGAAGGGGAGCGCTGGCTCAACTTCTCCAGCAATGATTACCTGGGCCTGAGCCAGCATGCCGGCATTATCGCCGCCTGGCAGCAGGGGGCGGAACGTTATGGCGTCGGCTCCGGCGGCTCGGGCCACGTGAGCGGCTATAGCGAAGCCCATCGCGCGCTGGAAGAGGAGCTCGCCGACTGGCTGGGCTATCCGCGCGCGCTACTGTTTATCTCCGGCTTTGCCGCCAATCAGGCGCTGGTTGCCGCGCTGGCGGAAAAAGAGGATCGGATTGTCGCCGACCGCCTGAGCCACGCCTCCCTGCTGGAGGCGGCGAGCCTGAGTCCGGCGCAGTTGCGCCGTTTCGCCCACAACGATCCGCAACAGCTCGCGCAACTGCTGGCGAAACCGCTGGACGGCCTGCAGTTAGTGGTGACTGAAGGCATTTTCAGTATGGACGGCGACAGCGCGCCGCTGGCGGCCATTCACGCCGCAGCGCAGACCGCCGGGGCGTTATTGCTGGTGGATGATGCCCACGGGGTTGGGGTCGTCGGCGATGAAGGTCGCGGGAGCTGCGCGGCGCAGAACGTACGCCCCGATCTGCTGGTGGTCACCTTTGGCAAGGCGTTTGGGGTGAGCGGCGCGGCGGTACTGTGCAGCGAATCGATGGCCGATTATCTGCTGCAGTTTGCCCGTCATCTGATCTACAGCACCGCAATGCCGCCCGCCCAGGCGGTGGCGCTGAGCACTGCCCTGCGGATCATTCGCAGCGATGAGGGGCAGCAGAGGCGTGAAAGCCTGGCCGCCCGCATCCGTCAGTTCCGCGCAGGGATGGGCGATGTATCGCTGGGGCTGACCGATTCCGTCAGCGCGATCCAGCCGCTGATCGTCGGGGATAACGCCCGGGCGCTGAGCCTGGCCTGCCGTCTGCGCGAGGCCGGCTGCTGGGCAACGGCGATCCGTCCACCGACGGTGCCGGTCGGCAGCGCTCGTTTGCGCCTGACCCTGACCGCCGCCCATCAGGCTGAGGACATTAACCGTTTACTGGAGGCGCTGCATGGCCACGGTGAATAAGCAGGCGGTGGCCGCGGCGTTTGGCCGGGCGGCCAGCGGCTATACGCAACATGATGAACTGCAACGGCGCAGCGCCGATCTGCTGCTGCGCCAGCTGGCGCGCCGCGATTTTGCTCAGGTGCTGGATGCCGGCTGCGGCCCCGGCAGCATGAGCCGCTACTGGCGTGAGGCGGGCAGCGTGGTGACCGCGCTGGATCTCTCCGCCGGGATGCTGGCGGAGGCGCAGCGCCACAACGCCGCACAGCATTATCTGCAGGGCGATATCGAAGCGCTGCCGCTGCCGGATGGCTGCGTCGATCTGGCATGGAGCAACCTGGCGGTGCAGTGGTGCGACGATCTGCGCGCGGCGATCGGCGAGCTGTGCCGGGTGGTGCGGCCCGGCGGGCGGGTGGCGTTTACCACGCTGCTGGCCGACTCGCTGCCGGAGCTTAACCAGGCGTGGCGGGCGATCGACGACCGTCCACATGCCAACCGTTTTCTCAGCGAACCGGCGGTGCGGGCGGCGATGAGCGGGCTACGCGCCGAAGGCGTCGTTCATCAGATTCGCCTGCCGTTCGCCGATGCGCTGAGCGCTATGCGCTCGCTGAAGGGCATCGGCGCTACCCATTTGCACCAGGGGAGGGCATCCGCCCCCCTTGGCCGCGGCAAACTGCGCGAACTGCAGCTGGCCTGGCCGCAACAGCAGGGCGTCTGCCCACTGACGTATTATCTTTTTACAGGAGTCATTGAACGTGACTAAACGTTTTTTTGTCACCGGAACCGATACTGAAGTCGGAAAAACGGTTGCCAGCAGCGCGCTGCTGCAGGCGGCGAATCAGCTGGGTTTTAACACCGCTGGCTATAAACCGGTGGCGTCCGGCAGCGAGCTGACTGCCGCTGGGCTACGTAATGAAGACGCGCTGGCCCTGCAGCGCCATAGCCGGGTCGCGCTGCGCTACGACCAGGTGAACCCCTATACCTTCGCCGAGCCGACCTCACCGCACATCATCAGCGCCGATGAAGGCCGGCCGATCGCCGCGGCGACGCTTTCCGGTGGGCTGCGCGAGTTAGAAAGTCTCGCCGACTGGGTGTTGGTTGAAGGGGCCGGAGGGTGGTTTACGCCGCTCTCGGATACGCTGACCTTCGCTGACTGGGCGCAGCAGGAGCAACTGCCGGTGATTTTGGTGGTGGGCGTCAAGCTCGGCTGCATCAACCATGCCATGCTCACCGCCCAGGCGGTACGCCAGGCAGGGCTGCCGCTGGCGGGATGGATCGCCAATGACGTGCAGCCGCCGGGCAAACGCCATAATGAGTATCTGGCGACGCTGAAAAACCGGCTGGCCGCGCCATTCCTCGGCGAAATACCGTGGCTTGCCGATATCGCGCAGCGCGACGATCTCGGCCAGTATCTGGATCTCAGCGCGCTGGATCTGGCGTCATCCACTGCGCCAGCAGCGGTTCATCCAGCGCCATAATATCGCCCTCGGCGACATTACGCCCTCGGTGTAATACACAGAACCGATCCGCCACCCGGCGGATAAAGGGCAAGTGCTGCTCGGCGAGCAGCACCGTCAGGCCGATATCGCGATTTAACCGCAGCAGCAGCTCCGCCAGCTTTTGCAGGCAGCGCGGCCCTGTGCCGCGCGAGGGTTCGTCGAGGATCAGCAGTCGTGGCTGGACGATCAGCGCCCTGGCTAGCGCCAGCTGGTACTGATCGTCGGCGCTTAGCGAGGCGCCTTTGCGCTGCCGTAGCGCATAGAGTTCGGGAAAGTGCTCATAAATTTCACCGCCGCTGGCGCTGACCCCGGGTTTCCCGGCCGCCAGGGCAATATGCAGATTCTCTTCCACGCTGAGTTGGGAAAAGATGCGTTTATCCTGCGGCACGTAGCCGATGCCGATAGCGCTGCGCGACTGGGCGGACAGGGGGGTGAGATCGCACGGTGGGGCGCCAATGTCATGCCAGGTCATCCGACCGCTGGCCACCGGCAGATGGCCGGCAATGCAGTTGACCAGGGTGGTTTTTCCCATTCCCTCGCGTCCCAGTACGCCAATGCACTCTCCCGGGCGTAGTTCAAGATCGACATTCCACAGCGAGTGCTGGTTACCGTAAAAATGATTTACTGCCTGTAAATTCAACATGGACGTTTTCTCCTTATCCTGGCGTCAGGGCGACAGAAAGATGCTGCAAAACTCTTGCCAGGAAAAAGAACGCTCGGAAAAAAACGCGAAACGCCGACACCATCGGGCACAGTCAGCGCGGGCGCTGCACTTTTCCGGTGCCCGACGCTAAAGGGTGGTGCAAAAAGCAGCAAAAATCGAGCGGCTTTAAACGGATAGTTATCAAAAATAGTTCGATAAAAATTTTTCGCCGCACGGTTGACGGCAAAAGTCGATTTGCGCCGGGCGGCGGTGGTCATGGGCTGCAGACAGTTATCCACTATTCCTGTGGATAACCTTGTGTATTAGAGTTAGAAAACCTGCGGTAAGCTAGAGCGTACGCGGCCTGCGGCTGAATTGGCGCGAAAGGCGTCTTTTCTTTAAAGTCATTAAATATCAGCTTGTTAGATAAAATCAATGGGTGTAAGAAAAGCGTCATCTACTGCCATAAAACTTTCACCCGTCTGCTTGACAAATGTTAAAAGGTGAAATTTTTTGGGGATAACCCTACCGGCCGGAGGATTATCCCACCCGGCGCGCACTTTGTGCGCACCATGGCGGCAAAATAAGCCGTTTACTGACGCAATCATAGTGATGCACTGTTTAAATATCCAGTATAATTTGTTGGCAAAAAATGGCCCGGAGGGTAGAATTAAACACCGGCCGCTAAATCCATCTTCAGGTTTTGATCAATGAGTAAATCGTTTGTTCTGCATTCTGCCTTTCGCCCCTCCGGAGACCAACCGGAAGCCATCCGCCGCCTGGAAGAGGGGCTGGAGGATGGGCTTGCGCATCAAACGCTGCTGGGGGTTACCGGCTCCGGTAAAACCTTTACCATCGCCAACGTGATTGCCGATCTGCAGCGGCCGACGATGGTGCTGGCGCCAAACAAAACGCTGGCGGCCCAGCTCTACGGCGAGATGAAAGAGTTTTTCCCGGAGAATGCCGTCGAGTATTTCGTCTCCTACTACGATTACTACCAGCCGGAAGCCTACGTCCCCAGCTCAGATACCTTCATTGAGAAGGACGCCTCGGTGAACGAACATATCGAGCAGATGCGCCTGTCGGCGACCAAAGCGCTGCTCGAGCGGCGCGACGTGGTGGTGGTGGCGTCAGTCTCGGCGATCTACGGCCTCGGCGACCCGGACCTGTACCTGAAGATGATGCTGCACCTGACGGTCGGGATGCTGATTGACCAGCGCGCTATCCTGCGCCGTCTGGCCGAGCTGCAATATACCCGCAACGATCAGGCTTTCCAGCGCGGGACCTTCCGCGTTCGCGGCGAGGTGATCGACGTCTTCCCGGCGGAATCCGACGATATCGCGCTGCGCATTGAGCTGTTTGATGAAGAGGTCGAGCGCCTGTCGCTGTTTGATCCGCTCACCGGCCACGTCGAATCGTCCATTCCACGCTATACCATTTATCCCAAGACCCACTACGTGACGCCGCGGGAACGCATCGTCCAGGCGATGGAAGAGATTAAGCTGGAACTGGCGGATCGTCGCAAAGTACTGCTGGCTAACAACAAGCTACTGGAAGAGCAGCGTTTAACCCAGCGCACCCAGTTCGACCTCGAAATGATGAACGAACTGGGCTACTGCTCGGGCATTGAAAACTACTCGCGCTTCCTCTCCGGTCGCGGGCCCGGCGAGCCGCCGCCCACCCTGTTTGACTATCTGCCGGCAGACGGTCTGCTGGTCATTGACGAATCCCACGTCACGGTGCCGCAGATCGGCGGCATGTACCGGGGCGACCGGGCGCGCAAAGAGACGCTGGTGGAATATGGCTTCCGCCTGCCGTCAGCGCTGGATAACCGACCGATGAAGTTTGAAGAATTCGAAGCGCTGGCCCCGCAAACTATCTACGTGTCGGCGACCCCGGGAGCCTATGAGCTGGATAAATCCGGCGGCGATGTGGTGGATCAGGTGGTGCGGCCGACTGGTCTGCTTGACCCGATCATCGAAGTGCGACCGGTGGCCACTCAGGTCGATGACCTGCTGTCGGAGATCCGTCTGCGCACGGCCATCAACGAGCGCGTGCTGGTGACCACCCTCACCAAGCGGATGGCGGAAGATTTAACCGAGTACCTTGAGGAGCATGGCGAGCGGGTGCGCTATCTGCACTCGGATATTGACACCGTCGAACGCATGGAGATTATCCGCGACTTACGCCTTGGCGAGTTTGACGTGCTGGTCGGGATCAACCTGCTGCGTGAGGGGCTGGATATGCCGGAGGTGTCGCTGGTGGCGATCCTGGATGCCGACAAAGAGGGCTTCCTGCGCTCCGAACGCTCGCTTATCCAGACCATCGGCCGCGCGGCGCGTAACATCAACGGTAAGGCCATCCTGTACGGCGACAGAATCACCCCCTCTATGGCCAAAGCCATTGGCGAGACCGAGCGTCGACGGGAGAAACAGCAGCGCTATAACGAAGAGCATGGCATCGTGCCACAGGGGCTCAACAAGAAAGTGGTGGACATCCTGCAGCTGGGCCAGAGCCTGGCGAAGACCAAAGCCAAAGGGCGCGGCAAATCGAAGGCCGCCGAACCTGCGGGACTCAGCGGGGTGGATATGACGCCAAAAGCGCTGCAGCAGAAAATTCACGAGCTGGAAGGGCAGATGATGCAGCACGCGCAGAACCTCGAGTTCGAAGAGGCGGCGCAAATTCGCGACCAGTTGCATCAACTGCGTGAGCTGTTTATCGCGGCCTCCTGATGGGCAGGAGCGTACTCCCGGACGTTCGGATGAAAGGTCTGTTTTCCACTTCTTGCCGCCCGCCAGTCAAATGCCAGAGAAGAAAAAGGCCGCATTGCGGCCTTCTTAATGTTTGCTTAATCTCACCAGGCGACACTATCCTCAACATGATGAGGATAGTGCCCATGCAAAAAATTAACTTCCGTGAATATCTGGCGGTTGCCACCGCCCTGGTCATTATTGTTGCCTTTTTCCATCAATGGGTACTGACGTTCTGACGCGCCCGCCGCGGGAATAACACCCACGCACGGACGCCGGGCCCTGGCTGGCGGTTGTGTAGGAAGAACTGGGCGTCATGCAACTGAGCAATGCGCGTGACGATGCTCAGTCCAAGGCCTATTCCGCCGTAGCGACTGTCCATGCGCACAAACGCTTTACTGAGTTCGCCGCTTTTCGCCTCATCAATTCCCGGACCTTCATCTTCCACCGCCATCACCGGCATCAAGCCCGCTTTCACCGAGATGCGGATAGTTGACCCTTCCGGACTGTAGCGGTGAGCATTTTCCACCAGATTGCGCAGGATCACACGGATTAACGTTGCGTCGCCAGAGACAATGGCTTCGCTTTCGACATCCGTCAGCAGGAGTCGCTGCTGACGCTGCGCCAGCATGGTTTCCAGCTCTTCCTGCAACGGTTTCACTACGTCATCCAACAACAGCACCTGCTGATAGCTACCGGCGGAAAAAGACTGTCCGACGCGCGCCAGCTGCAGCAGCTGGGAAATGCTGGTGGTCATCTGGTCGAGGCGTTGGATCAGCGGGTCGACGCCCACGCCGTGCACTTTCGCCAGCAGTTCGAGGTGCAGGCGCAGGCCGGCCAGCGGGGTACGTAGCTCATGCGCCACGTCGGCGGTAAACAGCCGCTCACGGTCGAGGGTCAGATTGAGGCGGGAAACCAGCTGATTCAGGGCGGTGGTCACCGCCGTAACCTCGGGAACCGATTCGCTGAGCACGATAGGGGTGAGGTTGTCCGGCGTGCGGCTCTCCAGCTCGCTTTGTAGTCGTGAGAGCGGGCGGGTGATCTTGCGCACCGCCAGCACGCTGATATACAGCGCCAGAGCAACAATTAGCAGGCTCGGCACCAGCAGGCTGGCGACCGCTTCCCGTACCTCATGCTCCACATGCTTCTGATTGTTGTGCCCTTCGATGGCGCTTGCCACCAGCAGCTGGATCTGCTCTTTACTCTCATGCCATAGCCAGAAGACGCTGATCAGCTGACAGACCACCAAGATGGCGCCAATAGTCAGCAGCAGCCGGTGGCGCATGGTCCAGGATTCGGTTGCAAACAGAGCCATGGTCTATTCCGTGTCGATGTGGTTAGCCAGCATATAGCCAAAGCCTCTGACGGTGCGGATCCGCGATTTGCCAATTTTATCGCGCAGATTATGAATATGCACCTCAAGAGTATTGGTCGCCGGCTCATTGTCCCAGCTGTAGATGTCGTTGTAGAGGATCTCACGATGCACCGGGCTACCGGCTTTCATCATCAGCCGCGACAGCAGAGCATACTCTTTCGGCGTCAATTCCAGCGCCGTCTCACCCAGCCACACCAGGCGGCGGGTGACGTTGAGGCGCAGATCGCCGACGCTGATTTCGTTATCGCCCTGATTATTATGCCGGCGGAGCAGGGCGCGAATGCGTGCATTCAGCTCTTCCAGGGCAAAGGGCTTCACCAGGTAGTCATCCGCGCCGGTATCGAGACCGCTAATGCGATCCTCAAGCGTATCGCGGGCGGTGAGGATCAGCACCGGTTGGGTCATCTTTTCCCGCCGCATACGGGTGAGAAAATGCAGACCGTCTTCATCCGGCAGGCCGAGGTCGAGTACGATCAGGCTGTAGTGATTGCTGGCCAACGATAGCGCCGCTTCGTGCGCTGTGGAGACGCCGTCGCATACGTATCCTTCACTTTGCATCGCCAGAATCAACCCCTGTAACAGCAGCGCATCGTCTTCAATGACTAAGATTTTCATCAACCAGCCTCTCTACATGGCGTTAAAATATCGTCTGCTGCCTGGTACTCGTGGGTGCTGACGCCGAGCAGGCCGAGCAGGGTGGAGAACAGATTATCTTGAGAATAATCCTTCGTCTTAGCCTGTTGTTGCAAACACTGGCTGGAAACACCATAACGTTGCTGGTAATCCGGCGACAGCCACAGCAGCATGGGGACGTGTTTTTGCGTATCCGGCGCGATGGAGTACGGCAGACCATGCAAATAGACGCCATCTTCACCCAGCGATTCGCCGTGGTCGGACAAATAAACCAGGCTAGTGGTAAATTTATCCTGTTTGGATTGCAGTAATTTTATCGCCTTATCAACGATATAGTCGACATACAGAATGGTGTTGTCGTAGGTATTGGTCAACTGTTGCTGCGTACAACTTTGGATTTCATTGGTATCGCAGGTCGGGGTGAATTTTTTGAATTCAGCCGGATAGCGGTTGTAATAGGTCGGACCGTGGCTGCCGATGGTATGCAGTACGATAATGCCATCCTGTTTCAGGTTGTCGATGTAATTGTCCAGATTATGGAACAGGACTTCATCGTAGCACTCGCCGTTGATGCACTGACCGCTGAGATTCAGGTCAGTGACGTTCTGGTGTGGTACGCGGTCACAGGCGCCTTTACAGCCGCCGTCATTGTCGTTCCACAGCACCTGGATACCGGCGCGCTGCAGAATATCCAGGACGCCTTCCTGATGGTGTGCCAGTTCTTCATCGTAATGCGCGCGCGGCATATTGGAGAACATACAAGGGACGGAAACCGCAGTTGCCGTGCCGCAGGAGGTGGTTTTCGGGAAGTACACCACATCGTCCTGTTGCAGGCGTGGGTTAGTCTGCCGATCGTAGCCGCCCAGCGAGAAATTCTCGGCGCGCGAGGTTTCGCCCAGCACCACAATCGTCAGGTTCTTACGGGGGCCGTTATGCATCACCGGTTTCTGTGTGGCATCTTCGCCAATCTTCACCAGCGGCAGGTTGTCCATGCGGTTGTGCGCATACCACGAGTTCAGCGCCACAATGCTGTTGGAGGGACTCAGGGATTTCACCAGCTCTTTGTTGTTACGGAACACCGAGGCGTAATCTTTATAGAACAGCGCGGCCACCAGAATAATCAGCAGCGCCGAAACGGCGATATTGAGCAGGCGCATCGCCGCGCCGCGCCAGAAAGAGGCGGGTTTACGAACTTTAATCCACCAGGCGACCAGAACCATCAACAGCCCGGAAAGCCCCAGCACGATGACCATTTTCGTCGACAGCAGAGCAAAGCTTTCCGCCGGGGTGGTATCGAAGATATTGGCGATCATCGAACGGTCAATCACCACGCCGAAGGACCAGATAAAGTACTGCGCCGACGCGCTGAGCAGAATAAACAGGCTGATGACCACCCGATCGAGCTTCAGGAACGAGGCGAGGGTGGTGATGATATTCATCACGCTAATGGCCACGATCGGCATACTGAGGAATACCAGCCAGTTATGCAGGCTGTTTACCGGCAGTAACGGGAAAACCTGGCGATAAAAAGCCAGGTTGAGAAAGATACCGATATAGCAAGCAAAGAGAATCAAATAAGTCGTGCGGCTGAGAACTGGCCGACGTAAAGGTAATAACGACATAATACCTACCCACAGAAAGAGATAAGGGTATAGTGCCAGTCCTATTTTAAGACAACCTTAAGATTTTAAGGTGCGCCGAAGGTTGGCCCTCCGGCGCGCAGCGTCAGCCAGGAAGCTGAATCGCCTTTTCCAGCGCGCCGCGAAGCAGCGCCCGGTCATGGCGATAGGGCACGTCGCTGGCCTCCAGCGGCGTCTGGATCACCAGCCGGTCGTTGATGCCGTGGATATCGGCTTTTGGCCCGGCGATCACTGCATCCACCACCCGCTTACCCACATAGCGCTCCATAATCGCAATGCGCTCCGCCAGCGACAGCCTCGCCGCCGGGCTGTGCTCTTTGCCGAGGTTATCGATAAACACCATCGGCGCCGGGGTGCGGCGCAGCGCCTGAGCCATCTCGTCGAGCAGCAGGATCGGCAGCAGGCTGGTGTAAAAGCTACCCGGGCCGATGAGGATCAGATCGGCTTCGGCGATCGCTTCCACCGCCTCGCGGGTGGCGGGTACCGGTGGGGTAAGCATCAGCTCCTGCGGTAGGTTGTCGAGCTGATCGATATTCACTTCGCCGTAAACTTCATGGCCTTCATGATCGAGCGCCATCAAATCCACCGGTTGTTCCGACATCGGGATAAGAAACGCGTCTACTTTGAGCAGGTTTCTGATCAAATTGATGGCTTCTAAAGGCCGCACGCTCAGGTGGTCCAGCGCCTTTAACATCAAATTTCCGAGGTTATGCCCGGAAAGTTCGCCATTACCGCTAAAACGATACTCAAACATCGCCGACGCCACGCTGGGCTCGGCAATTAACTGATTGATGCAGTTGCGCATATCGCCCCAGGCAATGCCGCCTTCCGAGCGGCGGATCCGCCCGGTGGAACCCCCGTTATCGGTGGTGGTGACAATGCCGGTCAGCCGCGAGCCGAGCGAGGAGAGAGAGGACATCACCCGGCCCAGACCATGCCCGCCGCCGAGCGCGACCACCCGATCGAGGTCAGCGAATGTACGATTGCGCATAGAAATTCCTTATTTCACATAAACGGCCACACACTACCCGATCTACCCCTAAAAGACGATGGGAGGAGCCCGACAAACTGACCGACATCAAGGCAAAAAAATGATTTATGGCTATTCTGTAGCGAAAATGCACGAAGGTAGCGATATATACAAGGTTATATAGCGAAATCGCAAATGGCGAAACCGTCCGTAACGCGCTACTATCGGCATAACCTGTTAACACTCTAGCCTCTTCGCCTGTGTCAAAAGATATGGCGATTTGGCCGCGACCCCTCCGGGTGTCGCCAGGGCGTGGGAAGAAATGACCGCGCCTCCCGTATTTGGAAAGGTGTATATGGCCTCACAGCTTACCGATGCATTCGCGCGTAAGTTTTTTTACCTGCGTCTGTCGATTACCGATGTGTGCAACTTCCGTTGCACCTACTGCCTGCCGGACGGCTACAAACCCGGCGCCGTCAATAACAACGGCTTTCTTAGCGTAGACGAAGTGCGCCGCGTCACGCGCGCTTTCTCCGCCCTGGGCACCGAAAAAGTTCGCCTCACCGGTGGGGAACCCTCTCTGCGTCGCGACTTCACCGAAATCATTGCCGCGGTGCGTGAAAACCCGGCGATCCGTCAGATTGCGGTTACCACCAACGGTTACCGCCTGGCGCGCGATGTCGAACGTTGGCGTGATGCCGGGCTGACGGCGATTAACGTCAGCGTTGATAGTCTCGACGCCCGTCAATTTCAGGCCATCACTGGCCAGGACAAGTTCCACCAGGTGATGGACGGCATTGACGCCGCTTTCGCCGCGGGCTTTGACAAGGTGAAGGTCAATACCGTGCTGATGCGTGATGTTAACCATCACCAGCTCGACACCTTTCTCGCGTGGATCCAACCCCGCCGTATTCAGCTGCGTTTTATTGAGCTGATGGAAACCGGTGAGGGCAGCGACCTGTTCCGCCGTCACCATCTTTCCGGCATGGTGCTGCGGGACGAGCTGCTGCGCCGCGGCTGGATCCATCAGATCCGCCAGCGCAGCGATGGCCCGGCGCAGGTCTTTTGTCACCCGGATTACGCCGGTGAAATCGGCCTCATCATGCCGTATGAAAAAGACTTCTGCGTCACCTGCAACCGTCTGCGCGTCTCATCCGTTGGCAAACTGCACCTGTGCCTGTTTGGCGAAGGCGGCGTCGACCTGCGCGACCTGATGGCTGAGGACGAGCAGCAGGCCGAGCTGGAAGCGCGGATAGCCGAAGCCTTAACCCATAAAAAGCAGACCCATTTCCTGCATCAGGGCAACACCGGTATTACGCAGAACCTGTCCTATATTGGCGGTTAATCGTTTTCGAAAGGAGCATTCAGATGAGCCAGGCTAGCGCTGAGTTTATCCCGACCCGTATTGCTATTCTTACTGTTTCCAGCCGCCGCGGCGAAGAGGATGATACCTCCGGCCACTGGCTGCGTGAGGCGGCGCAGGAGGCGGGACACCATGTCGTCGATAAGGCGATTGTGAAAGAAAACCGCTACGCCATCCGCGCCCAGGTGTCGGCGTGGATCGCCAGCGATGACGTGCAGGTGGTGCTGATCACCGGCGGGACCGGGTTCACCGAGGGGGACCAGGCGCCGGAAGCGCTGCTGCCGCTGTTTGACCGTGAGGTCGAAGGCTTTGGCGAAGTGTTCCGCATGCTGTCGTTCGAAGAGATCGGCACCTCGACGCTGCAGTCCCGGGCCGTGGCCGGCGTCGCCAATCGCACGCTGATTTTTGCCATGCCGGGCTCGACCAAAGCCTGCCGCACGGCGTGGGACAACATCATTGCCCCGCAGCTGGATGCCCGCACCCGTCCGTGTAACTTCATTCCTCACCTGAAGAAATAATCTATGTCACAATTGACCCATATTAACGCCGCGGGCGAAGCCCATATGGTGGATGTCTCCGGCAAAGCGGAAACGGTGCGCGAAGCGCGCGCCGAGGCTTATGTCGAAATGCAGGCGGCGACGCTGGCGATGATTATC
Source organism: Klebsiella sp. A-Nf5 (assembly GCF_002810545.1). Taxonomy (NCBI): domain Bacteria; kingdom Pseudomonadati; phylum Pseudomonadota; class Gammaproteobacteria; order Enterobacterales; family Enterobacteriaceae; genus Klebsiella; species Klebsiella sp. A-Nf5. Next base: position 53,285 of record NZ_PIOG01000151.1, read on the forward strand.
GACGGCAGCCACCACAAAGGCGATGTGTTCGCCACCGCGCGTATCGCCGGGATCCAGGCGGCAAAACGTACCTGGGAGCTTATACCGCTGTGTCATCCGCTGATGCTGAGCAAAGTGGAGGTCAATTTGCAGGCGCAGCCGGAGCATAACCGGGTGCGCATCGAGTCACTCTGCCGTCTGACCGGTAAAACTGGCGTCGAGATGGAAGCATTAACCGCCGCCTCCGTTGCCGCACTGACTATCTACGACATGTGCAAGGCGGTGCAAAAAGATATGGTCATTGGTCCGCTGCGCCTGCTGGCGAAAAGCGGCGGCAAGTCCGGCGATTTTAAGGTGGACGAACGCCATGATTAAGGTTCTGTTTTTCGCCCAGGTGCGCGAACTGGTCGGCACCGATACTCT
>NZ_PIOG01000185.1:0-705 GCF_002810545.1 Klebsiella sp. A-Nf5
ACGCGTGTATCCATCGCCGCGTCGTTTAGGGCCATACCGCCCCAGCCGCAAATGCCGAGCAAACCGATACGGTTGCGATCCACCTCTTTTTGCAGGCCCAGAAAGTCCACCGCGGCACTGAAATCCTCGGTATTGATATCCGGTGAGGCCACGTTGCGTGGGTAGCCACCGCTTTCGCCCGTATAGGATGGGTCAAACGCCAGGGTGACAAACCCCTGTTCGGCCAGCGTCTGGGCATACAGGCCGCTGGACTGCTCTTTTACCGCGCCGAAGGGACCGCTCACGGCAATAGCTGCCAGTTTGCGGTCGCCGCGATCCTTCGGCAGGTAGAGATCGCCAACTAAGGTTATCCCGTAGCGGTTCTGGAAGGTCACCTTACGATGATCCACTTTCAAACTTTCAGCAAACGTTTTATCCCATTTTTCAATCAGTGAAACAGGCGCATTCGGGTTAGTTGTCTCAGCATAGCTCATCGTTGTCACTCCAGTTAATGAGGCGCAAAGCAGCATGGCGGGTATCGCGGCTGTCAGTTTTTTGGTGAAAACCGTCATCAAAATTCCCCTAAATAAACGAGATCAATGCAAGTCTCCAGTAGACAATGCAGCTTTGCTTTATTGTCGTGCGCTTAGTGTAGCCAGCAGTAATGGTTCTGATTAGTAGGTAAAAAATGCTAAAATTAATACCATATTGTTCTAAATGGCATGT